>JAFUJG010000194.1 GCA_017468215.1 Clostridia bacterium
ACAAAGGCAAAGGAAGAAACAACTCCCATTGTTGACTACGCTTACACAAAGAGAAGCATCCACGTGGCTAAGAATAAGGTTGCAAAGCCTAAGGTATTTATCCCTGTGTTCCCCGGTACAAACTGCGAATACGATTCTGCACGTAACTTTATAAATGCAGGTGCAGAGGCCGATATTTGCGTGTTCAGAAACCTTACAATGAACGATGTTACCGAGTCTCTTAAGGAGTTCGCAAAGAGAATTAACGAGAGCCAGATTATCATGTTCCCCGGTGGTTTCTCCGGTGGTGACGAGCCTGATGGTTCCGGTAAGTTCATTGCAACAGCTTTCCGTAATGCATGGGTCAAGGAAGCTACAATGAAGCTCTTAAAGGAACGTGACGGTCTTATCTTAGGTATCTGTAACGGCTTCCAGGCTCTTATAAAGCTTGGTCTTGTGCCCTACGGAGAAATCTGCGACATGACAGACGATAGTGCAACACTTACGTTCAACAACATCGGCCGTCATGCCTCCAACATGAGCTACACAAAGGTTGTAAGTACACTTTCACCCTGGTTCAACGAGGTAAATGCAGGTGACATTCACGCTATTCCCATCTCTCATGGTGAAGGCAGATTTGTGGCTCCCGATGACCTTCTCAAGAAGCTTATTGAAAACGGTCAGGTTGCAACACGCTATGTAGACCTTTCGGGTAATCCCACACATGACATTGCCTTCAATCCCAACGGTAGCTTCGATGCAATCGAAGGTATTACATCTCCCTGCGGCAGAGTTCTGGGCAAAATGGCTCACAGCGAACGTAAGGGCGATGCAGTCAGCAAAAATATTCCCTTCTCCAAGGACCAGAAGATATTTGAATCCGGCGTAAACTATTTCAAATAATGGTAATTTTTGATTGACTATTTCCCAATTGCGTATTATAATATTATAAATAGACTTTTTGTCTTGCAGTTAGCACCTCATGTCTATGAGGTGCTACTTCGTTTATAAACTTTTTGAAAGAAGGCGTTTTTATGGAAAGAGTGTATAACTTTTCCGCTGGTCCCTCTCAGCTTCCCCTTCCTGTGCTTGAAGAAGCCCAGAGAGACATGATTAACTACAAGGGCACAGGTATGTCCGTTATGGAAATGAGCCACCGCAGTAAGGACTACGAAGGTATTATCTACGGTGCAGAGGCTCTCATCCGTGAACTGATGAACATTCCCGATTCGTATGAGGTTATGTTCCTTCAGGGCGGTGCATCTACACAGTTTGCTATGGTACCTCTCAACCTTTTCAAAAATGGCAAGGCTGACTACGTTGTAACAGGTCAGTGGGCTAAAAAGGCTGCAAGTGAAGCAGGCAAGTTCGGTACAGTTAATATTGTTGCTTCATCTGCCGACAAGACCTTCTCTTATATTCCTAAGCTCGATAAGAGCACATTTGCTCCCGATGCGGATTACTTCCACATCACACACAACAACACAATCTACGGTACAAAGTGGAACACACTTCCCGATGTTGGCAATGTTCCCCTTGTTGCTGATATTTCTTCCGACATCATGAGCGAACAGCTTGATGTTACAAAGTTCGGTCTCCTCTATGCAGGTGCTCAGAAGAACGTTGGTCCCGCAGGTCTTACAATCGCTATCGTTCGCAAGGACCTTATCGGAGATGCAATGCCTATCTGCCCCACAATGCTCTCTTATAAGACACACGCTGACGGCAAGAGCATGTACAATACACCTCCCTGCTATTCTATCTACATTTCAAAGCTTGTATTTGAATGGGTTAAGAGCGTGGGCGGCGTAGCTGAGCTCGAAAAGCTCAACCGTGCAAAGGCTGCCATTCTTTACGATTTTCTTGATAACTCCGCTATGTTTAAGGGAACAGTAGTTAAGGAAGACCGTTCTCTCATGAACGTTCCCTTCATTACAGGCAACGAAGATTTAGATAAGAAGTTCGTTGCAGAGGCAAAGGAAGCAGGCTTTGTTAACCTTAAGGGTCACAGAACAGTTGGCGGTATGCGTGCATCTATTTACAATGCAATGCCCATGGAAGGTGTTCAGGCTCTTGTTGACTTCATGGAAAAATTCGAAAAGAATAACAAATAAGGTCGTGTAATTATGTACAACATTTTAACATTAAACAAAATTTCTCCCGTAGGTATTGCTAATCTTACAGACAACTACAAGGTTTCCGATTCCTGCGAAAATCCCGAGGGTATCCTTCTCCGTAGCTTTAAGATGCATGACATGGAACTTCCCGAAAGCCTCCTTGCAGTTGCACGCTGCGGTGCAGGTGTTAACAATATTCCCATTGATAAGTGCAGCGATAAGGGCGTTGTTGTATTCAACACTCCCGGTGCAAATGCAAATGCAGTTAAGGAGCTTGTTATCGCATCGCTGTTCCTTGCTTCCCGTGATATTGTAGGCGGCTACAACTGGGCACAGACCATTACAGAAGGTGTTGCCGCTGCAGTTGAAAAGGGCAAGGGCAAGTTTGTAGGCCCCGAAATCACAGGTAAAACACTTGGTGTTATAGGTCTTGGTGCTATCGGTGTTCTGGTTGCAAACACAGCTGTTGAACTCGGCATGAAGGTTATCGGCTACGACCCCTTCCTTTCCGTAAACGGTGCTATGCATCTTAAAACACGTGTTAAGTACACACAGAACCTTGATGACATTTACGCAAACTGCGACTATATCACAGTTCATGTTCCCCTTAACGATGCTACACGTGGCATGATTAACGCACAGGCACTTGCAAAGTGCAAGATGGGTGTAAGAGTATTAAACCTTTCCCGTGCTGAATTGGTTGACAACACAGCAATCAAGGAAACTATCGAATCGGGCAAGGTTAGTAAGTATCTTACAGACTTCCCCACAGAAGAAACAGTGGGTGTTGAAAACATCATCACTATTCCACATCTTGGTGCATCCACACCCGAAGCAGAGGATAACTGTGCAGTTATGGCAGTAGATGAGCTTATGGATTATATCGAAAACGGTAATATCACAAACTCCGTTAACTTCCCCAACTGCTCGCTTCCCGATAACGGCAAGGACCGTATCTGCGTAATCAATAAAAATATCCCTTCCTCTATTGCTCTTATTGCAGGCGTACTTGGTGAAAAGGGTATCAATATCGACCACATGGTTAATGCTAACAAGGGTGATAATGCGTACACACTCTTTACTATCGACGGCAAGGCTGACGAAAGCATTATCGATGCAATGAAGGCTGTTCCCGGTGTTATCCGTGTAAGGATTATCAATAAATAATCTGCAAAACTAAAAAGCGGGATGATTTATCCCGCTTTTTCTATGAAAGTAAGTGATTTAAAATGTCAAATATACGACCCTTTAAGGGTTACAGACCCGCACACGGCAAAGCTCACCTTGTAGCTGCACTTCCTTACGATGTATTGTCAAGTGAAGAAGCTCGTGAAGATGCCCAGGGTAATCCCTATTCCTTTCTTCATGTTGACAAGGCAGAAATTGACCTTGACCCCTCAATAAACTCCTATGACGATGCGGTGTACCAGAAGGCTGCAGAAAACCTTAACAAAATGATTTCTGACGGCATTTATATTCAAGACGAGACAAATGTGTTCTACCTGTATTCGCTTACAATGAATAAAAGAGAACAGACAGGTCTTGTTTGCTGTGCCGATATTGACGAATATCTTAACGGCACAATTAAAAAGCACGAGCTTACAATAAAAGCCAAGGAGGAAGACCGCATAAGACATGTTGATACATGCGATGCAAACACAGGTCCTATTTTCCTCACCTACCGTGCTCAAAGAGAAATTTCCGATATTATAAACAATTATAAGGACTCACACGACCCTGTGTATGACTTTATCGCAACAGACGGTGTAACTCATACGGTGTGGGTTGTTGACAGCGATGAAACAGTTGCTAAAATAAAAGCATTGTTTGAACAGGTTCCCTGCCTTTATATTGCAGACGGGCATCACAGAACAGCCTCAGCTGTAGATGTAGGTTTAAAAAGGCGTGAAGAAGCTGCTGTATCCGACCCCGATGCGGAATACAACTATTTCCTGGCGGTGCTTTTCCCCGACGATGAGCTTCATATTATGGACTACAACCGTGTTATTAAGGATATTAACAACCTTTCTGAGGAAGTATTCTTCAACCGTATAAGAGAGCATTTCGAGATTTCTCCTGCACCTATTGCTCCCTATAGTCCTCCGTTGCCTCACACGTTCAGCATGTATATAAACAGCAAGTGGTACTGTCTTACTGCAAAAGACCACATTATCGACGACTCTGACCCCATTGAGCGTCTTGATGTGTCTATTCTCCACAAATGGCTTATTGAGCCTATTTTAGGCATTAAAGATGTACGTTCTGACTCCAGAATTGATTTTGTTGGTGGAATCCGTGGGCTTTGCGAGCTTGAAAACATTGTCAATTCAGGCAATATGCGTGTGGCATTTGCTCTTTTCCCCACAACGGTTGCCGAGGTTATGGACATTGCCGACAACAACCTTATTATGCCGCCAAAATCTACTTGGTTTGAGCCAAAGCTTCGAAGCGGTATATTTATTCACAAATTATCCTAACAAAATAAAAAACTCTCGTAACGAAGGTTACGAGAGTTTTTGTTTGTGTGAGTTTATTTCTTGTTTGACTTGGAATGCTTTACAACAAGCTTGTAAAGTGCTACAAGTGCGATTGCGTTGGGAATAACCATTAAGTAGTTGAAGAAGTCTGTAAGTTCCCAAACAAGGTCATTGGAAAGAAGTGAACCAAGGAAGATAAATGCAATTGCGATTACAGAATAAATAACTGTTGCAACCTTATTGTTTTTGAAAAGGTACTGAACATTTATCTTACCAAAGAAATTCCAACCGATAATTGTAGAAAATGCAAAGAACAAAAGACATATTGCAACAAAAATATTACCAAAGTTACCGTAAGGAATTACAGACGAGAAAGCCATCTGCATTGCATTTGTCTTTGTAATGGCACCTGCTTCAATCAAGCTGGCATATGTTTCCTGCGTAGCTCCTGCAAGAGGACCAGCCTGAGTATAAAGACAAGTTATAACAACAAGTGCTGTCATTGTAAGAACTACGAATGTGTCGATAAACACACCAATCATAGCTGCAACACCCTGGTCGTGGGGCTTTTCAACATTTGCCTGCGCATGTGCATGAGGTGTTGAACCCATACCTGCTTCGTTGGAGAAAAGACCACGCTTAGCACCCTGGCTGATAGCTGTCTTTAATGCATAACCGATACCGCCACCGATAAGGGCATCAGGAGTAAATGCATACTTAAATATCATTACAAAAGTTTGGGGAAGATACTGAATTCTGCAGATAAGAATTACGAGACCGCCTGCAAGGAAAAGTGCTGCCATAATAGGAACGAGCTTTTCTGTAACAGATGCAATTCGCTGGATACCACCGAGGAAAATGAAAGCGGAAACTGCTGCTACTATAAGACCTACAATCCAACCGGGAGTGCCAAAAGCTGTACCCATAGATTCTGCAATAGAGTTGGACTGCACCATGGAGCCCATAAAGCCAAGTGCAAGGATAAGTGCAATTGCAAAGAAGATGCTGAGGAATTTACCAAAGCCGTTGGGGAATGCCTTCTTCATATAGTAAGCAGGACCACCGTGAACTTCGCCGTTTCCGTCAACTTCTCTTGTTTCCTGAGCAAGTGTTGCCTCGGCATAAATTGTAGCCATACCTAAGAATGCGATAATCCACATCCAGAAGATAGCACCGGGACCACCAACAAGGATAGCACCGGAAGCACCTACAATGTTACCTGTACCAACCTGTGCTGCAATAGCTGTAGCCAATGCCTGGAAGGAAGAAAGCCCGCCGCCGGCGTTTTTGCCGCCAAAAAGCTTTATTCCGCCGAACACACGCTTCATGCCTTCGCCAAAGCAGCGAACCTGTACAAACTTTGTCTTGATTGTGAAGAAAAGACCAACGCCTACAAGCAGAACAATAAGAATATAGTCTGCAAGAATGCCGTTAGCCTTTGCAACAAGGGGCAGGAGAGTTTCCTGCATTGCGTTAATAGCTTCTAACATAGTTAAAAGACCTCCTAAAAATAAAAAAGTTCTGAAAATTAAATTCAGAACTCCGGGGAAATACAAAGGAAATAAAATACACCTTGTATTAAAATTTACCTCTATCCTTTTGCCTGAGAGATTCAGCTTTCGCCTTACACCTTCGGCACTCAAATAAATGAGATTCTCCAGAGTCCCCTCCGCCTTCGGTCCTTGCGTTCCTAAGGTTTCAACGGGATTATTTAATTTTACTTGACTAAGTATAGCATACCTTCTTTTATAAATCAATACTTTTTTACAAAATAATCAAAAAATATTCATATTTTTTCAAAAAAACAAAAAGGGTGTGTTGACACCCTTTTTGTTATCTGGTCAGCAAATCCTCTGCTTTTATATTGTTGATGTATAGGCCCGAAATTACCGCCTTATCGCCCTTTATACGCACCGTTATATATGCCTGAGAGTTATTAAGCATAGCTTCTGCCTTGGGTGCCAAGGTTTCTTCCATATAGTATCTGTCAAGCGGTATGGTAAAATAATGGCTTTCATCGCTTACAAGATACAATCCGCTCTCAGGCTTTTTATTTGTAACACGGACAACTTTGGCAAAGTTGTTTTCATCCACCTCTAAAACGCCGTACTGTCCGTTTCGCTCAGAGTAGTCCAAATCGTAGTCGAATCTTAAAGCAACATATCTGCCTCTGAAAGCATCATACGGGTCAATAGGTCTTACAGCAATCTTAACCTCGTCTCCGCTTTTTAACACGTCAAATCTTTCCCATATCATATATGCAGGCACAAAAAGCTGAACAATAACAGCCACAATCAAAAGGAGCAACAAAATCTTTTTCATATTCCTCTCTCCTTTGCCTTTTTATCACGTACCAGGCAGACATTAAAAATCAAAAAACCTATACCCACAAGCAAGAACACCAAGCCCCTTAAGCCAAGGGAAATCTCACTGTCAAAGAACCTTAATATAATAAGCACGCACACCGTTGCCATGCCTGTATTTGCCCAGAAAATATTTGTGTTTTTCACTCCGTGAGCTATAAACACAACGCCTATTGCAAACATCAACACGTTAAATATTATAGAGAAAATCCATCCAAAAAGCTCTCCATTGAGCCCGAAGCATCCCCATACAAGGCGAAGCACTATAATCGCAGGACAAACGTATGTAAATATATCCGTACTTTTCTCTTTAATAGCTTTTGCACTAAGCACCGCAAAGGGTATAACCATAGCAATCAAAACCGCAATCGCAACTGTGTTGTCCCAATCTGCTTCATGCTCCCAGCACCACCTGTATGTGGAAATTGCCAGCATAACCAACAATCCACCGCCGCCGACAGCTGCCAACGGAACTCCTGCCCTGTTCCACAGCTTTGAAACCGAAAGTAAAAATGCAAAGAACACCAAAAACATTAACAGCCAGTCTGCATCATTTACAGCTATCGTTATGAGCATAAGTATAAATGCTCCAATCACACTAATCCATGACAAATATTCTGCCTTGCCGTTTTCTGCTTTAAAATTGCATACTGCATAAACAGCACCAATTACAAAGAGGATAACGGTAATTGAAAGTGCATGCTCATAATCCAGAAACGGACCTCCGTTTAAAACGGTCCAAAAATAAATTGCCAGCGGAGCAACCGCATTCATCACAAGCATGGATGGGAAGGATAATACGCCACAAACAAGAATATACCTTGTAAAATCTCCCGACAGATGGAATATCTGGCTAACTATTGCAATAGAGGCAAACACCCCTGCCATATTAAGAATTGCCGCACCTTCACGAAAGGCTACACTTTCCATCTTATGGCGGTAAACATAAAAGACCAAGGCTTGTGATGCAATAAGAGGCAAAAATGCAATAAAAGTACGTGCTGCA
>JAFUJG010000195.1 GCA_017468215.1 Clostridia bacterium
CTCTTTAGAAAAGCGAAGCCCCATGCAGGCAAAAATTGTCCGTTTTCTTTCGGACGGCGGAAAATACACAATATCGGATATTATATCCTCCTGCGCATGCTCACGTAACAGCATCGAAGCCTTGGAAATAAAAGGCATTGTAACAATTGAGGACGCACAGGTTTTAAGAAGCCCTATCACATTTACCGGAGAACGCACCCAAGCCTTTGACGCTACAGACGAGCAAAAAAGTGCAATAAACACTATTTTAAACGACCCTTACGGAGTTTATCTCATCCATGGCGTAACAGGCAGCGGTAAAACCGAGGTTTACATGCAGCTTGTTGACTCTGTCATAAAAATGGGCAAGCAGGCAATTGTTTTAGTGCCCGAAATTTCCCTTACGCCACAGATTACCGACCGCTTTTACAAAAGGTTCGGGCAAACTGTTGCGGTTATACATTCGGCGCTTTCCTTGGGCGAACGCTTTGACGAATACAAACGAATATCCTCAGGTGATGCAAAGGTTGTTGTTGGTGCCAGAAGTGCGGTTTTTGCACCTTGTAAAAATCTTGGCATTATAATCGTAGACGAGGAGCACGAATATTCCTACAAATCCGAAACAACCCCCAAGTATCACGCTATCGAAATTGCAAAAATGCGTGCACAAAGCTACAACTGCCCTCTTGTGCTTGCGTCGGCAACACCCTCGGCAGAAAGCTATTACAATGCAAAAAACGGCAACTATAAGCTTATCGAACTGACAAAGCGATTTAATAACAACCCTCTGCCCGAGGTTGAAATCGTTGACATGCGAAAAGAGCTCAACGAGGGCAACCGCATGGTTTTAAGCCGCTCTCTTGCAAAAAACATGTACGAAAACTTAAAAAAGAGTGAACAAACCATACTTTTTCTTAACAGACGCGGCTGTTCCACCTTTGTGTCCTGCCGTGACTGCGGATTTGTATATATGTGTCCTGAGTGCAGTGTGTCCCTTACGTACCATGCGTCAAACGACACCTTAAACTGTCATATGTGCGGTCACAGGCAAACAAGAGACGCTCTTTGCCCCCAATGCGGCAGCAAAAAAATCCGTGATTTTGGTACAGGCACACAAAAAGCCGAAAAACAAATTGCCGAGATTTTCCCCACGGCAAAAATCGTAAGAATGGATGCCGATACAACCGGCGGAAAAAACGGACACGAAAAGGTTTTAAACGAATTTGAAAAAGAGGATTCCGATATCCTTTTGGGCACACAAATGGTTTCAAAAGGCTTGGATTTTCCCCGTGTTACATTAGTTGGTGCCTTAGCTGCGGATTCGTCGCTTTTTTCCGATGATTTCCGTGCACAGGAAAAAACCTTTGCTCTCATAACACAAGTTTGTGGCAGAGCGGGCAGAGGCGACAGCTTGGGCAGAGCAATAATACAAACCTATTCTCCCGACAACAGGGTGCTTAATCTTGCGGCAAAGCAGGACTACAAAACCTTTTTCGAGGAGGAAATTGAATTCAGACGTGTTTTTGGCTATCCGCCATTTGAACATATTGTCAATATTATCATAAGCGGCGAAGACGAGGACAAATGCAACAAGTGCGCACAGGTGTGTTTTAGCGAGCTTAAGGTTTCGTCGCCTCTGCGCAATAGCGATATTATCATTTTCGGGCCACAGGATGCCCCCATAAAAAAACTGCAGGGCAAATATCGCAAAAGGATATGGTTCAAAACCAAATCCGTAGCGGAGTTTAGCATGATTTTCAGAAAAATGCTGAGTGCAAAACGCCCGGATAAGGTACAAATAAGCATTGATATTGACCCAGACAGTATGAGTTGAAAGCGTTGCCTTCAACTCGTCGATACA
>JAFUJG010000196.1 GCA_017468215.1 Clostridia bacterium
AACGAATCAACAACTGCTGTAAGAGAAGGAATCTGTTCACTGCCTACGGGAGCAATGAAGCAAACCTCATAGCAAATGCGGTCCTGGATTATGGAATAGTAATCCCAGTATTCTTCTTTATCTCTGCCCACAAGACGGAAATAGCCGTTGCCGTTATCGTCAACCTTCTTTTCATCCTTGGAAAGTGTGAGATATGCAAAATAATAATCCTTTGTTTCCTTGTAGTTTGAGTTGAATACTTCTTTTGCGTTCTCGCCGTATACTTCTTCGTCAGTAAAATCGTAAATATCTACGTAAAGAATACATTCTTCATCTTCAAATGTTGTAGATGTACCGTCAGAATATCTGTCTGTCATCATCATGCCCGAGGGAGTCATCATGGACCATCCGTGGTAACTGTCACCAATTCTGGGTAAATCTGTAGAAGAAGAAATTGTAGAATTTTCGCCTTCGTTCTCCTTAACAACTGTGATTGCAGCTGTTTCTGCATCGTAACCAACTGTTGCACCGAATGTTTCCGAGATGAAGCGGAGGGGCACCATTGTTACGCCGTTGGGACTTAAAACAGGTGCTTCGGGAAGAACCTCTGTGTGGTCGTTTACTGTTGCGTTAACATTACCAATCTGAAGTGTGATGTTAACATCGGGATACTCAAGGATAATTTCCTTTGTTGCATCAACCCATGTTACCTTTGCGCCAAAAGCTTCTGTTATAACACGCAGGGGAACAAGTGTTGTACCTGCACCTACAACGTAGGGTGTTTCAACAGTAACAGGGTTGCCGTTAATCATAAGTGTGGAATCGCCAACCTTAAAGCTGATTTCCACTCTGTCGGGAATAGTCTGCTCTGTTTCTTCTGCACTTACAAAGCATGCTGTTGAAAGCACCATCATAAGAACGAGCATTAAGCTTAAAAATCTTTTCATCTGTCTGCTCCTTTAGTTTGTTGTTATTTCAGCAACGCTTACTACACCGCCACGGGTAAAGGTCAGCGTTACGCTGTAGCCGTTAAAGCTCTTTTTAATTGCCTCGTTGTAATCGGCAATTGAATGAACCTCGTAATAGTTAACATGGGTTATCATATCACCGGGCTGAATCTGCGGATTTTTGCTTCCGGTAACACTGAGACCCTTTTTAGTGGGAACACCAATCTTGCTTTCCCAGGATTCGGTAAAAGTAATACCAATATCAGGTCTTAAAACCTTGCCGTATTTTTCAAAGGATGTAATAACATAATTAACTGTATCTACAGGAATCGAGAAGCTCATACCTTCAACATCAGTACCAACATACTTTATGGAGTTGATACCAACAAGCTCGCCCTTTGTGTTGATAAGCGGTCCGCCTGAGTTACCGCCGTTTATGGCAACGTCAGACTGAGTGAAAAGGTAATGCTGACCGATATTTACGTTTATACCCGATACAATACCCTTAGATGCCGAGTTGATATGGTTAACCGAAAGAGGTGTACCTATGGCAATAACTGTCTGACCAACCTTAAGGCTGTTTTCTGCCGCAAAAGGCATAGGCTTAAGACCAAGCTTATTTATCTTAACCAGTGCCAAATCACTTACCTTGTCTATATACTGTACACTACCGCTGTAGCTGTCGCCATTGCCGAAAATAACCGTAAGATTCTGGATACCTTCTACAACGTGTGCATTTGTAAGGATTGTACCGTTGCTTTTAATAACAACGCCTGCACCATGAGCATAAAGCTCGTTATAATTCTGTGCATCTGCAGATATATAATCGGATTTGTAATTGCCCACAATTGTAACAACGCTTTGGCTTGCTGTAGCAATTGTGCTTACGATAACATCGTCTTCTGTCTGTTCAACGATAGCACTTCTTGTGTTATTATCCCAGGCAACCTCTGCACCCAATGCCTCGCCAACGGCTCTGAGAGGAACGTATACTCTGTCATTGATTATGTACGCATCTTCGTTTATCTTCTGGCCGTTAACATATACGTTAGCGTCACCTGCCGCCATAGCAGTAGAGCCCATAACACACATTATCACTGCTAAGCCTGCTGCGATTTTTTTTACAATTTTCATGTTTCTCACCTTTCTATATGCAACTATACTATTTTACTATATCACATTTTTTTGGATTACGCAATAATATTATCTTCATTTTAGCATATTTTTCACACCTTGGCAAGGATTTTTTACGCACGTGCGTATACGCACGTGAGAATATCCGTATAAAATATTATAGGGTGATAAATATGGGAATTAAGAATGCCGTTGCATTACGATTTCAAAATCTGTGCGAACAACAAAAAATACGTCCCAATGAGCTTGCTGTCCGTAGCGGAGTAACGCCGTCATCGGTTTACAGCATGCTTGATCCGAGCCGACAGAACATATCCATAGTTCTCATAAAAAAGCTGTGCGATGGGCTTGATATAAGCCTTAAAGACTTTTTTGACTCGGAGGAATTTCACATCCTGGACCAGGAAATTTTGTAATATCTCACATATAATACTTTTCAGACACAAAAAAAGTTGCATTTGAATGCAACTTTTTTTATTTTTTTAATATATAACAAGCATCGCCAGTG
>JAFUJG010000197.1 GCA_017468215.1 Clostridia bacterium
CGGCTACGGAGTATGCGGTGATAACCAATGGTGGGTTGAGAAGGTTTACGATAACCAGATTTTTGCCATAGTAACAAGCGTTGGTGGTAAAAAGAAAATGGGCGGTTTTGTGTATCTTCATACCTTGCCCTTAAGAAGGTTTATAATACATGTAAAAAAATATATAAAGAAACATTTTGGAGGAGACAAAAAATGAAAAGAGTTATTGCAGCCTTGCTTACAGTTTTAATGCTTTTTACCGTTACTGTAAGTGCAAACAATCCTATCGTTAAGGAAGACGATAAGGGCAACCGTGTTTATGCAGGTGACCCTGCAGCAATTGTTGTAGATGATACTGTGTATCTTTTCTGCGGACATGACACATCTACAACTAATTACTACTACATGCCCGAGTGGCTTTGTTATTCCTCAAAGGATATGGTCAACTGGAAGTACGAGGGTGTTCCTATGAAAGCGAGCGACTTTTCCTGGGGAAGTGCCTCCGATGCATGGGCAGGCGAGGTTGAGTACTATAACGGAAAGTATTACTTCTTTATGTGTAAAAACTCTACAGGTATTTCTGTTGGCGTAAGCGACAGTATTACAGGTCCTTACAAGGACCATTTAAACGGTAATCGCCTTGTATATCCCTGGTGGACAAGCGGTAAGGTAGGCTGGGACGATATTGACCCCACCGTATGGATTGAAAACGATGAAAATGGTGTTGAGCACCGTTATATCTGCTGGGGCAACTCTAACCTTTATATTGCCGAGCTTAACGAAGAAATGAACAGCCTTATGGATTTAAACAGCGACAACATTGTTGACGGCGGTGATATTACAGAGCTGTTTGTTGAAGATATGCCCTCCGGTACAACCTTTACCGAAGCACCCTGGATTTACAAAAGAGGGGATTTGTACTATCTTTTCTTTGCAAATAACTGGTTTGAGGAGCTTTCTTATGCTACAAGTGATAGCGTAACAGGTCCCTATACATACGGTGGTAAAATTATGGAGGCAGGTGCATCCAGTAATACAAACCATCCATCTGTAATTGACTTTAACGGTAAGACATATATTTTCTACCACACAGGTGCCATGGAAAATGGTAGCGGCTATAGAAGAAGCGTTTGCGTTGATGAATTAAAGTTCAACGATGACGGAAGCATTGACCTTTTCTTTGAGAGCAGCGTAGGTTTAGACGGAACAAAGGTTTATATTTCTCCTGTAAGTGACCCGTCAACAAAGCTCTATCACGGATATTTTTCAAATACAACAGATGCAACTGCATATCCTGCAGGCGCTTTGGTTTACTGCGATGATTTTACCGTTAATAAGGCTGACTTTGAGTGGGAAATAATTGAAGGCAGAGGCGATGAAAATTACGTATCTATTCAAAGTGTAAACAAGATGGGTTATTTTATAACAAATTATAACTCGCACATTAAATTGCTTCATGATAACGATGCAACAGCCTCTACTGCACAGAGCATGACATTTATTCAGCACGATGGCTTGTGCGGAGAAGGTGTCAGCTACGAGAGCATGACAGAGCGAGGCTGGTATCTTACAGTTTCGGGTAACCGTCTTGTGCTCACCAGAGGTTACGACAAAGAAGCCTCATCCTTTATTGTTACAGAAGTCAATAACCCTGATAAGCTTGAAGTATTTACCGACGAGGAGGGTATTCATCTCAGCGGTACATATACAGGCGACAGACAAACCGTGCTTCTGTATATAAAAGACGCATCCGGTGATATTGTAGATTTAAAATTAGTGAGAACATACGACACAAGAAAGCTTGACTATACGTATAAGCCTGATAAGAAGGGTCAATATACAATTGTGTTCGGCACTTTTGCTGAGAATATTGAATTTTAAGGAGGGGATAGCATGAAAAAGTATATTAGTTTATTTTTAGGATTAGTTTGTGTTCTTGCATTATCCCTTCAGGTATTTGCAGCTGAAACACTCAGCTATTCCTTCAACGGCGAGGACAGCCTTGTAGTCGTTACAAACACTCTGGCATCAGGCGGCAGTGCTGTAATTGGTGAAGGTGTGCTTAGCCTCGATGGTACATACGGTCTTAAGCTTGGTTCTGTAGGCAATACGTTTTCTGTTTCTGCCATGGTGAAAATCAATTCCACAGGCGGTACAAACACCATTTTCTTTAAAGATATGGATGGCGTAGGTAATAAATGGACAGGTATCCTTTCAAACGGACAAAAGCCTGCATTCTGGACCCACGGAACAAACCACAGATGGGAAACCGTTGCAACAGGCACGGCAAATCTTGGTGAGTGGAGCCATGTTGCATATGTGGAGAATAATTCCGTAGGAAGCTTGTATGTAAACGGTGAGCTTGTGGGCAGCGGCAGTGTGGAACCCGGTTCGGGTGATATTTATCTTGGCGTTACATATTGGACTGCCGACGCTGTTTCGGGCTTGGTTGATAATGTGAAGCTTTATGACAATGCACTTTCTTCTGTACAGGTAATGGAAGAATACGAAAGCTGTATTGATTTTGAAAATGCTATAAAGCTCCCCAAAGAGGTTATTTCCGACATCACACTTGTTGATAAAATTGCCTCTAAAACAGTTGTATGGAGCTCAAGTAATGAAAAAGCAATCGATAAAAAAGGTAAGGTTACACGTGGCGAGGAAGACGTAACCGTTACACTTACTGCAACTATTGGCGATATTGGAAAAAGCTTTGAGGTTACCGTTCTTAAAAAACCGACAATTGTTAATGAAAAGGTCATTTTGTCCTATGCATTTGATGAAAAAACCGATGGCGATATTATCCACGACACATCGGGTAACGGCAACCATGCTGCGGCATATAACTCGCTTGCAATCACAAAAGACGGTGCACGCTTTGACGGCGTTGACGATTATGTAGAAATGCCTCGGGGTGTTTTATACGGGCATGATGAAATAACAATTGTTGCAACCTTTAAGCAAAACAGTGCCCAGAAGCATGTATTCCTTTACGGTTTCGGAAACGCTTCTGATACAGGATATATGTTCCTTAATCCTTCAAGGCCAGACACTAATCTTATTCATTTTGCAGCAACAAAAACAGGTTCGGGTGGCGAAAATGCAATTGTATCACTTCCCGGTGTACGAAATGACGAATGGGCAACCGTTGCGGTTGTTATATCAGGCAGCAGTGCAAGTCTGTTTGTGGACGGTGAGCTTGTTATGGACGGCGATATGGGCATGAAAGTAAGCGACCTTGGAGAAACCCTTCAGAACTACATTGGCAAATCGCTCTATGCGGCAGACCCATACTTTGCAGGTGTTGTGAAGGAGTTTACAGTTTATGATTATTGCCTTAGCGACAGGGAGCTTTCCGCCTATAAAAAGGATGTTGAATACGCCGCCCCCGACAGCAATAAGGAATATATCATAAGTGTAGAGTTTGGCGGAACCATAACTGCCGAGGTTGATACCTACGGCCGTGAAGATGTAAAGGTCGGTGCAGTTGTGCTTGATGAAAACTTTGAGGTTGTTGAATTCTGCATAGTTGACCCCGAGGAGGAAATTTCCCTCACAAAGGATGGAACCGTATGCGTTTTTGCTTTTAATGAGGAGGACAATGTTCCCGGAAGCATA
>JAFUJG010000198.1 GCA_017468215.1 Clostridia bacterium
CATTGATGCTTTCGGTAACAAGTCTGATGTTGTAACAAATACATACTTTGTTTCCGAAAAGGTTAAAAAGCTTAACGAAAATGTGCCTGTTGTTGCCATAAGCGGAAATCCGTACGACTTCTGGGACGGACAAGAAGGCATCTACACCAATTATGAATACGAGCATAACATTTTAGGCTACGTTGAATATTTTGACAATAATGATGTGGGTTTTGAGAGAAGTCTTGAATTAAAGGTTTCGGGTCACGGCTCAAGAAGCAACCCTAAAAAGAGTATTCGCCTTTATTTTACAAAGGGTGATACCGAAGGCAGAAAAAATCTTGAGTACGATATGGTTGAGGTTGCTGATAAGAATTTTTATGATTCGAGCAAGGTAAAGAAGCACGGAAAAATCACCTTCCGTATTTCTGACTGGGCAGAAACAGACCTTCGTGACCCTATGGCACAGCGTATTACAGACTTTATGCGCCCCGACACAGCGGCTTCCACTCCTGCGGCATTGTTTATCAACGGTGAGTTCTGGGGTGTTTACGAGGCACGTGAGCAATACGATAACCGTTATCTTGACTATCATTACGAAGATATCGACAAGGATGATGTAATTTTCCTTGACCGTGACTGGACAACAGAAAACTATACATATACACTTTCCGATAACGGATTCCAGGGCACAGACCGTATCCTTTACGAGGAAGGCCCCGAGGAGGACGAGGAATATTACCGTGACCAGTTCAATTACGTACAGTATTTGATGCTTAATGCGGAAGATGAGGCCATGTATAAAGAACTGACAGGCTATGTAGATATTGATAATCTTATCGACTATTTGTTTGTATACATGTATTGCGACAATATCGACTGGCCGGGTAACAACTTCAAATTCTGGCGAACAAGCATAGAACGCTCAAATGGCGATGTTTATGCCGCTGACGGAAAATGGAGATTCATGGTACACGACTTTGACCTTGCGTTTGACGGTATTAATAACAACACCTTAGAATATGTGCTTAAGAGCAAGCTTCCCATAACCGAAGCAAGGCACCCCGAGTTTGTTGCCAAGGTTTTTGATGGACTTTTCAAAAACGAAGAATTCAGAAACAAGTTTGCACAGAGAAGTGCAGCATATCTTAATACAGCCGTTTCAGTTGATACTATTACCAAAATAGCAAAGGACCTTATTGCTGAACGTGAAAGCGTAAAGGCTTACGATTTGCTCAGATGGAACAATATGAGCGGCACAGGAGCACAGAGGCTTGCAAGCTGGAAGGAAAGGGTGGAAAGCAAGTTTATAAACTTTGCAAACGGACGTAACCCTTATTTTGAAAAGATGGTTTCCGATTTCTACAAAAAGTATTACAACAGCGAAATTGGCTCTATGGCATCCTTTAATTTTGAGATTGATACCCAAAAGGCGAGCGTTGATATTGACGGTGCTATTATCCGTGAGAGCTTCTATGGTGCGGCTGCAAAGCAGTTTACAACAACTCAGTACAAAAACATACCTGTGAGGATAGGTGCCGAATGTAAGGACGGCTACTATGTAAAATCTGTTACAGTAAACGGACAGAAATACCAGGGCGACAGTGTTGTAATAACACCCTCCGAGGACGAATACACTGTAAGCTTTGAAATTGCAGCAGGCAATAGTGCCAAAAAGACAGCAACAGGCATCTCTGTTGTAAGAGTTAATCGTTTTTCTAAGATGAGTGTAGGTGAAAAGCTTCCCGTTGAAGTTATTGCGGATTATAATACAGGTGACTACGCAAGAGTTTTCGGCTATAAGATTGAATGTGACAGCGATGTAATCGAAATAGGCGAAAACGGCATCATCACCGCACTTAAGGCAGGCGAAGCAACCGTAAAGGTTACATACAACAATCTTTCTGCCGAATTTGTTGTTAAGGTTAATTAGATTAAAATCGGAGGAGTAATTCTCCTCCGATAATTTTATAAAAAAGAGGTTACAGCTATGGACAAGACATTTTTTATGGGAAACAGACAGTCTCTTTATGGCACATTGCCTTCGGGTAGTCTGGTGGTTTTGTATTCGGGTCATGCACCGAGAAAAACAGCCGATGAGCCATATCCGTTTTTTGCGGACCGCAGCTTTGTGTATATGACAGGTGTCACAAAAGAAAACATTATCCTCGCAGCTCTCAAAACAGACAAAAGCGTTGAGGAGACCATGTTTATTCTCCCGCCTGATGCACATGCCGAAAGATGGAACGGCGCAAGGATAAAAGCACACGAAGCCGAAGAAATTTCGGGTGTTAAAAACTACAAATACATAACCGAATTTGGTGCATATCTTAAAAATCTTGCAAATTCGGGTCGTGTGGATACAATCTGCCTTGATTTTGATAAGTATTTCGATAACGAGCAGCCTCGTGAAGCCTTTATTCTGGCTGAAATTATCAAGAAGGAATATCCTTACCTTAGCCTTAAAAACATACATAAGACAATTGCTAACATAAGAACAATCAAAAAGCCTTGCGAAATTGAAGCAATGAAAGTTGCGGAAAATATCAACCGTGATGGTATCATCAATATGATGAAGGCGTCAAAGCCGGGTATGTACGAATACCAGTACAAGGCTGTGTGGGATTACACCCTTATGCAACACGGTGTGCTTTCGCCTATGTTTCCATCCATTATTTCTGCAGGCAAGAACAACTTCTGTATTCATTACTATGATTACACCGGTCAGGCGCAGGATGGCGACATGATACTTAACGACGTGGGTTCTGTATGGGATTTCTGCGGTACAGACGTATCCCGTGGCTGGCCCTGCAACGGTAAGTTTTCGGACAAGCAGAAGGCGCTCTACGAATGTGCTTATGAAACCAGTAATTATATGTTCTCTATCTTAAAGCCCGGATTTAAGATGGCGGATGTTGACAAAACAGCTAAGGAATACAACGCAAAGCTTCTTCGTGAAGTGGGTGTTCTGGGCAAGGATGAAGACCCCGGGAAATTAATCTGGCACGGCGGTGCACATCATGTGGGCTTTGACACTCACGATGTTGTGGACGTAGCGGGAAAAGCTATTGAGCCGGGAATGGTGTTCTGCGTTGATGTGGGTATTTACTGCGAG
>JAFUJG010000199.1 GCA_017468215.1 Clostridia bacterium
AAAGGCTGTTGCCCAGTATCAAAACGATGAATTGTTTGTGCCCTACAAAGAAGCTCTTTGTGTGAAAGAGCACCCGTCGTATAATTTCGGAGATCCGATAACGGTCAGCACATTTTTGCTTGACAAGGATGCACTAAAAAAAGGTGCGGAGATGGTTACGACAATTACCTTTGCAGATGGCTATGAAATTTTACCCGACGGATTGTGTGAAGGTATGTATAACTTAACAACCGTTAATCTGCCCAAAAGCTTGTATGCAATCGGTAATAAATGCTTTAAAGACTGCGAAAACCTTGAAAATATTAATCTTGAAAATGTACAATTTATAGGCACAGATGCATTCTTGGGTACAAAGTTTGATACAGAACATAAAAACGAGACAGAAACCGTTGAAGCTGAAACAAGCAAGTTTTCAGATGTTGCAGCAGATTCTATATATGCAGATGCAGTAGAGGTGCTTTCAGCCCTCGGTATTATGACAGGCTATGATGACGGAACATTTAAACCCGATATAACACTGACCCGTGCCGAAGCGGCGGCAATTATTGTTCGGCTTTTAAACCTTGAAGTCAATCCGACAGGGGGCGAAACCTCATTTTCAGATGTAGCGGAAAACTACTGGGCATCAGGCTATATAAGCTGGGCGACAGAAAACGGAATTATCAACGGACATGGTGACGGCACCTTTGCACCGGAGGAATTTGTAACGGAGCACCAATTGATAAAAATGCTTGTTTGTACACTTGGCTACGAGCCTGTGGCTATGGCTAACGGTGGCTGGATGAACTATGGTTATATTACTGCCGCAGAAAAAATCGGACTTATTGAGAAAGATCCATCAAACAAAAATGTTCATATCAAAAGAGGCGAGGCGGCACTAATGTGCTATAAAGCACTTGATATTGATTTTATGGAATGGGTAGAATCGACGACAGGCATACAAGGGCAGATGTACAGAATTTGCGAGAATGAAACAATACTTACAGATTATTGGGATTATGAGAAGATTGAGGGAGTTATAAAGGAAAGTGCCGGAAAGCTGTTAATAAAGGTTACAAAGACCTATGCTGACAAGTCATGTTATGTAATTGGGCAAGTGTTTACTTTTGAAGATGAACGGCTTCGTGAATTTGTGGACAGTATTGTTACGGCATATGTAAAGAAAACAGCTGATGCTAAAAACGAACTGTTATTTGCAAAAAAAATAACCCAATAACCAAGGTGTAAAAGGTTCGACAAAAGTCGGACCTTTCTTTTTGTATTGACTGAACGGAAAAAGAAGTGTAAAATCAAAAGGTGGCGAATAGAATAATAGTACAAAATAAAAGTGAGGCTGTAAGATGAATTATAAAAAAGCGACACTTGAAGAAATAGATATGATATATAACACCTTTATGGTGGAGGATTTCCCACCTGCAGAGCTAAAGCCCTTAAATGCTATAAAATACTCCGTGCAAAAGGGTTGGTACAGCGTGTACATAGCCTACGATGAGCATGGTATAAAAGGGTACGCCTGCATTGCCGTAATTGATTGCAATAATGACGGCAATCTGTCAGGCGGTGTAAAATCCTTCGGGTTTCTGGACTATTTTGCAATTGTAAAGCAGCAGCGTGGCACAGGCGTAGGAACAGAGTTTTTCAAAAACCTTACCCGCCTTAGCGAAACCGACTGCATTATTCTGGAAACAGAAAGCATCGAAAGTGCAAAAGATGCCCATGAGGATTTTATCCGCAGAAGAAGGATTGCTTTTTACAAGCGTTCCGGATGTATTGACACGGGCTGTATGTATAACGTGTTCGGGGTGGAGTATAATGTATTTATAAGCCGTGATATTGAATTGACACCTGATTTTCTGGCAAAGCTATTATCAGCCTATGAATACGCATATGCGGCAATATTACGCCGTGACGATAAGGATTATATTTTCCGTGTAAAATAATGGTTGAATTTAGTCTTTAACGGTGGTATAATTATTAGGATAAAAATACCAAGGAGGAATTAGTATGGAAAGAACATATATAAAAGACGCAATTGCAAATCCCGGCAAAGTTAAAATTCAGGGCTTTGTTGATATTATAAGAGACACAAAATACGTTGTGTTCATCATATTGAAGGACATCACAGGCACTATCCAGGTTACAATCGAAAAGGAAGGCAACGAAGCACTTCTTTCTAAGGTTGAAGGCTTAACAGCTGACAGCGTTATTACAGTTATCGGTAACGCAGTAGCAAGCGAATACGTTAAGTTAAACGGCGTTGAAGTTATTCCCGAGGATGTAGTTGTTGAATCCTTGGCTGATGCACTTCCCATTAACCGTAAGGAAATCCCTGCAACAAAGAAGAAGGCGGCTGTTGAACGCTCATCCATCGACCAGAGAATTGACTATAGATGGATTGACCTTCGTACAGAAGAAAACCAGCTCATGTTCAAGGTGCAGACCGTTATGGTTAACGCAATGAGAAAGTTCCTCATTGAGAAGAACTTTATCGAAATCCTTTCTCCCAAGCTTATCGGTACAGCAAGTGAGTCCGGCTCCGATGTATTCGAGGTTAAGTATTTTGACCGTTTTGCATATCTGGCACAGAGCCCTCAGTTCTATAAGCAGATGGCTATGGCGTCCGGCTTTGAACGCATTTTTGAGGTTGGTCCCGTGTTCCGTGCCGAAAAGAGCTTCACAAGCAAGCACACAACCGAATTCACAGGCTTTGACCTTGAATTTTCCTATATCGAATCCTTCCGTGATGTTATGAAGATGGAAGAAGAACTATTAGCATATATGCTCAAGGAAGTTAAGGAAGCTTACGGCGATGCGATTAAGGAGCTTTTTGGCATCGATGTTATCGTGCCCACAACACCTTTCCCTGTAGTAAAGCTTGCTGATTTGTATGACGAATTGGAGAAGGAATTTGGCTACACAGTTCCCGAAGAAGAAAAGAACGACCTCACAACAGAAGCCGAAAGACTTAGCTATGACTGGGTAATGAAAAAGTACGGTCATGAGTTCTTATTCGTGACAGACTTTGGCCCCGAAAAGAGAGCCTTCTACCACATGCGTGATGAAAACGGCATTCCTCAGGGCTATGACCTTATCTGGAGAGGCGTTGAAATCACAACAGGTGCACAGAGAGAGCATCGTTATGATTTGCTTGCTGCACAGGCTGCTGAAAAGGGCTTAAAGGCAGACGTTGAGTTCTATCTTGAGTTCTTCAAGTACGGCTGTCCTCCTCACGGCGGTTTTGGTCTCGGTGTTGACAGAATAACAATGCTTATGCTCGGTCTTCACATTAAGGACGCTATGTTTATCTTCCGTGGTCCCAACCGTTTGAATCCGTAAAGATTCAAGCGATATTATAAAAATCTCTTTAGATATTTTTATAATATTTTGTAGGGTTCGGCGCCTTCGACGAACCGAAATAACATGTCGATTTTTAAAAGAAAAATATCGGGCAATCGAAGACAGTCATATCGACAAAAATGTAATCAACAAAAAACCTCAATTGATTGTAAAATCAATTGAGGTTTTATTTTTTTTGTGGCGGATATGGTTTTGTCTGGTCGGTAATGCTCAAAATATAGTCCACGCTGGTGTTATAAAAACGAGCAAGCTTTATAAGAGCAGTGTAGGGAATGGTGCGGTCACCTGTTTCATAGCTGGAATAAGTTCTCTGCGAAACATTTAAAACTTTTGCTATTTCTGTCTGATTTAAGTCGTTATCCTCACGGAGTTCCCGTAAACGAGAAAGCATATCTATCACCACTAAAAGTTATTTTAATTTAGTATAACATAGCACGTTTTGAGCTATTGACTTTTAGCACGAAACGTGCTAAAATTGAAACTGAAATTAAGATAATATGTCGAAAGAAGGTGTTGGTATCAATTAAATAAAAAAAGGAAAGAGGAAAACAATTTACTTAAAATGAGTAGTGTGTGAAA
Organism: Clostridia bacterium; assembly: GCA_017468215.1. Classification (GTDB taxonomy): domain Bacteria; phylum Bacillota; class Clostridia; order UMGS1883; family UMGS1883; genus RGIG1927. Next base: position 3,937 of record JAFUJG010000199.1, read on the forward strand.
AATGAAGATTGGAAAAGTACAGTTAGTATTCAGCTGGATTTCAATTTGCCTGGCTATAGT
>JAFUJG010000200.1 GCA_017468215.1 Clostridia bacterium
ACACCACCGGAAAGCTTAGCAAGTCTTTCCTGGAGCTTTTCACGGTCAAATTCGGAAGTGGATTCGTTGTATTCTTTACGAATCTGGGCAACACGGTCGGCTACTGCACCTGCATCACCGAAGCCGTCAACGATAACTGTATTTTCCTTCGATACCTTTACCTGGCGTGCACGACCAAGCATATCCATTGTTGTTTCCTTTAAGTCAAGACCTAATTCGTCGGAAATAACTGTACCGCCTGTAAGGATAGCAATATCCTGGAGCATTGCCTTTCTTCTGTCGCCAAAGCCGGGAGCCTTAACACCAACGCATACAAATGTGCCACGGAGCTTGTTAACAACCAATGTTGTAAGAGCTTCGCCTTCGATATCCTCAGCAACGATGAGTAGCTTTGCACCGCTCTGTACAATCTGCTCCAAAAGAGGAAGAATATCCTGGATGTTACTAATCTTCTTATCTGTAAGAAGGATGAAGGGGTCATCCAATACAGCTTCCATCTTTTCTGTGTCTGTTACCATGTAGGGAGAAAGGTATCCACGGTCAAACTGCATACCCTTTACAACTTCTTTTTCTGTTTTGCTTGTCTTGGATTCTTCAACGGTGATTACGCCGTCCTCGCCAACTTCTTCCATAGCGTCGGCAATAAGCTCACCAACTGTTTCGTCAGCAGCACTAACTGCCGCAACACGTGCAATGTCCTTCTTGCCGTTAACCTTTTCGCTGTTGTTGCCGATTGCTTCAACGCAGAAGTCAACAGCCTTCTGAATACCCTTTCTTACTACCATGGGGTTAGCACCTGCTGCAACGTTCTTTAAGCCTTCACGTACCAATGCCTGTGCAAGAAGTGTTGCTGTTGTAGTACCGTCACCTGCAATGTCGTTTGTTTTGGATGCAACCTCACGGATAAGCTGAGCACCCATGTTTTCAAAGGGGTCTTCAAGCTCAATTTCCTTTGCAATTGTAACACCGTCGTTTGTGATAAGAGGTGCACCGAACTTCTTTTCAAGAACAACGTTTCTGCCCTTGGGACCAAGTGTTACCTTTACTGTATCTGCAAGCTGGTTAACGCCACGCTCGAGCGCTTTTCTTGCATTTTCGCCATATAAAATTTCCTTTGCCATAATAAAATCATTCCTTTCTTATTTGGCTCCCTCCCCGAGAGAGCAGTCAGCCTATGGCTGACTGAGAGAGTGTTCGGCTCCCACTTTCTAATTAAGCTAATTTTGCTAAAATATCGCTCTGCTTTACAATCTTGTATTCAACGCCGTCAACCTTAACTTCTGTACCTGCGTACTGGGAAAGGATAACCTTGTCGCCTACTTCTACTTCCATTTTGATTTCCTTGCCGTCAACCATACCTCCGGGGCCAACTGCAACAACATCAGCGTACTGGGGCTTTTCCTTTGCGCTGCCTGTCAGCACAATACCGCTTTTTGTCTGGCTTTCTTCAACCTCTGCCATTTTAACCACAACTCTGTCTGCTAAAGGTTTAATTGTCATTTTTAACTACCTCCAATTTATATAAAATATCATTTTTTAGCACTCTCACATCGAGACTGCTAATATAATAACACAGCACTTTTCCATTTTCAACCCCTATTTAATAATTTTACCACTTATTTAAACTTTTGTTCATATTTTTTAATATCCTCTACATATTTATGTACAAAAGGAGTGACAATATGATAAAAAACGAAATCGAATTAAAAAGCCTCAATTCCTTTGGAATTGCGAAAGCATATGTTGATGAAAAATCTGTAACTGTTAAGGTTTTTGGAGTGTCGGGCTGTTTAAAGGCATGGCTCACAGGCGAAAAAACAGTTGAAATCGGCAACCTTGTAAACGGCACATTGCAAAAAAATATCGACACAGCAGGCTTTGACGGTATTCTCTTAACACAAAGCGGCAGGCAGATGTTTTATGGTAAATTCCGCCCTTCGGGGAAATCACAGCCCGATGCCGTCCAAACTTCCGAAAACGAAAAAACAGACGCAATATTCAATTTTAACGACGGCTACACCTGGCAGAAAATAACCTCGAAAAAATTTCCCTCCGACAGCCTTTCTGTCCGCTACATATTAAGCCATAAATGCTTTTATAACTCATTTTTGCTCCATGGCAGATATTACTACGGCACCAACGGCGACAAGGTTGCCATTGCCATTGAATGTGACATAAAAAACGAGCCGCACCCGTTTTTGCCCTTGTCGGCATACTCGGTTTTTCGTGATGGATATATGATAGTTGTGACGGATGCAAAAAACTTTCTGACCTATGAATACTAAATAGTTAAGCAGGCAAAACTATTTACAGAAAGGATGATTCATTATGGTAAACGTATCACTTAAAGAATTTTACGCCATCGAGGACCAGTTAGAAGCCGAGCAGATGCTTGTGGCAAAGTACCGTTCCTACGCCGAAAGCTGCTCGGACGACTCTCTCCGAGACAAATGTAACCATGTTGCCGACGTTCACGAAAAGCACTATAACACCCTGCTCGGCTACTTAAAGTAGGAGGAAAAATGGATAAAACACTGATTATAAAAGAGCTTCAGAACAGCCAGAAGCAAATTGGCACAAAATACTACAACCACGCACACGAATGTGTTAACCCCAACTTGAAGATAGACTTTCTTTCCATAGCACGTGAGGAAAGCGACATTATCGGCTGGCTTAACTACGAGCTTGACCCCGGCGATTTGCCTCCCACACAGTATGCCCCCGAGGAACAGGTATCCGAAGCTTATTTAAAATATTCTGCAAACTTTAACTAACAAAAAAGCTCCATGTGAAAACATGGAGCTTTTTTGTTGTGCACTTATATAACTTCTACAATTCCGTCTTCTTTAACTCTTATGGTCATTCCCTCTTTAACATAATTAAGGAATTCATCGCCCAAGCTGTCTACAACAGGCATGTTAACATTGTCAAGCCATACAGAAGCAAGGATGCTTCCTGCCGCAGCCAAGGAGTCGATAGGATTGCTAAAGAGCATACAAGCAGGCTGACGCTCCATTGCACAAGCACAGTAAATTACCATACCGCCTGTGGTGGAGCCTATTGTCTGGGGCAGGCACAATGCCTTATTAAGCATCTGCTTGCCGTAAAGGTCGGGGTTGTTCTGGTCGGAGCAGGTTGTCATTTTGTCGCCGAACTGCAACGCCTTCTGGAAGGATGCAAGGATGTTCAAGCCGCCGTGTGTAACCAAGGCTTCTGCCTCACATGTGCCGGGAGCAATAACTCTGCCTTTAAATTCTCTCATTATGCCTTACCTCCCTTCGTAATCTTAACTAAGATTTCGTCTTCAGAATAAAATCTTGCTGTGGAATATGTTCTTAATTTGTTGGAGCAGGTTATAACAGGCATGGAGCCGCAAAGGGGGTTGTTCATGTACATAAGCGGGCAGATATAGCTTGTTATAACGCCTGTCTTTTTAAGGCGAGCGGCAAATTCTGTCTTATTGAAAGCTTCTAAAACATCGGGCGCCGCTGTAAATACTGTGGGCACCAAAACCTTTTTGTTGCCGGCATCTTTAAGAGCATTTTCCACTCTGTCGGTCCAGTCCTTCATCTGTTCAAGGCTCATATGAGGACAACCGATAAAGCATAACTTAGGCTTGGCATCCTTGTTTTTCCACACAACAGGATACTCGCTCTTTACTCTTTCAAGCTCCTTATCGTCTACAACATAAACCTTTGCATTTTCACAAATCAAGCTCTCGCCTGCTTCCTTAGCTTCGGGTGTAAGGTTTTCGATATGGTAAAGACCAACCGCACCGTTAGAGGCTGTTGCAGCACCGAAATCCTTAAGATATGTACAAGCCGCATCGTCAAGCTCTGTTCCAAGGTACTGATTCATACCCTTGATATAGGGCACGTCCTCCATAACCTTCATACCGATAGCAGAACCTAAAAGCTGTGCGTCGGGCTTTTTGGTTGTTTTTACTTCAACAACCCATGTAGCCTTTCGTCCTTCGTCGGTTAAAAGACCAAAGTAAGGCACAAAGCCTGCGATTGAGCCCATAATGTCGATAATACCGCTATTTCGGTTACATCTCGCACCCAATACGCTGTTTGCGTATACAACTGCACTCGATTCTGCCCAGCTTAAAACCTCGCCTTTTTCGGGCTTGTTGCCAACCTGGTCCATGTAGCAAGTGCAGGTGAAGGCGTTTTTATCCATAAGACCAAGCTTTTCAAGCTGACCTTCGTAAAAGTCCTGCTTGGTGTACATTATCTTGTTGAAAATAAGGTTCTGCAAAAAGTTTGCGGGAACATTCTTGTCGAGCGGACGGGGGTCCACCGAGAA
>JAFUJG010000201.1 GCA_017468215.1 Clostridia bacterium
GTAATATAAAACGAAACTATGTATTTATCGCTCTTTTCAAGATAACGTGAGGAAACCGTAAACACATTACCTTTAACACAAACCTCACCTGAACCTTCGTCTATATTGTCCATAGGCATAATGCCCTTAACTTCAAAGGTCTTGCCAAGTATGGGCTCGTCCTCGGTGAGTTCAACCGTCTTCGGTTTGGATGCATATGTGTCGTAAATGGGGTCAAGGGTTGTTTCAATATCCATGGGGGAGTCAATAAACTCAATCTGTACATTGATATCCAACGCCCTTGAAAGCTCTTTTTCTATCCTTTTGTCAATCTTATCATCCTTAAGGTAGTCAATATTCATATGACGGAGATGGATTTTTACAACAGTATCCTCCATCTCGTATTCGCACGAATCAAAAAGAGCCTTGTAGAAAGGTGTTTCGGAGCCAATCTGATAAACACAGTTGGCTGTAGCTTTTAATATGTTTTCTTCTGTGGGGTTTTCAATGTCATAGGTAGGGATAAGCTGAACATGCTCTGCCTTATAGCACTTTTTTATTTCCTCGCAGTAACGCTCCATTGCCTGTGCACTCACCACAGACTTAAACGTTACATTAATTACAAAAGAGCGTGTGAACTTGTCCGCTACCATATCCGTTACTATACCGTTGACATCATCTGTGTCAAAGTAAACCTTTGTGAAAACCTGGTTTATGGGTATATTAGTAGCCAATTGGGATTCTCCTTACAAATTTTCTATTTCGTTAAACAGTTCATCTGCAGCAGCTTCGATAGGAACCTTACGAAGAATTTCTCCTTTTTTAAACAAAAGAGCACATCCGTCGCCGCAAGCCATGCCGATATCTGCTTCTCTTGCTTCGCCGGGGCCGTTAACTGCACAGCCCATTACAGCAACATGGATTTCTTTATCCACATTCTCAAGTCTTTTACTAACCTCCTCCGCAACCGGAATCATATCAACCTTGCATCTGCCGCAAGTGGGACAGGAGGTCATGGTAGCACCCTTCTTTAATCCTAACGCCTTAAGTATTTCAATACCTGCCTTAACCTCCTTTACAGGGTCAGCAGTTAAGGAAACACGCAAAGTATCACCTATACCGGAGAGAAGAAGTGAACCGATGCCAATGGAGTTTTTAATAACGCCGCTGTATTCGGTGCCGGCTTCTGTTACGCCGAGGTGTAACGGATAAGGTACCATGGATGCAAATTTAGTATAAGCTTCGTAAGTCATAGGCACATTGCTTGCCTTTATCGAAACTGCAATATCGTAAAATTTACAATCTTCAAGAATTTTGACGTGGCTCATAGCACTTTCGCAAAGTGCGTCAGCTGTAGGGTGTGAATATTTACTAAGAAGCTCCTTTTCCAAACTGCCGCCGTTAACGCCGATACGGATGGGAACATTCCTTTCACCGCACTTGTCAACAACTCTCTTTACATTATCTATTGAGCCGATATTGCCCGGGTTGATACGGATTTTATCCATACCCGCATCAACGCACATAAGAGCTAATCTGTGGTCAAAGTGAATATCTGCAACCAAAGGAACATCAGGAAGCTGTGCCTTGATTTTTCTTGTTGCTTTTGCAGCAACCTCGTCAGGAATAGCAAGCCTCACAATGTCACAGCCTGCACTGACAAGATTTTTAATCTGGTTTACAGTTGCTTCAACATTGCGTGTATCTGTATTACACATCGACTGTACACTGACCGGGGCACCGCCGCCGATAAGAATATTACCAACTTTAATCTGCTTTGACATACGCATAAAATCAACTCCTGTTTTGCTGATGAAATATATGAAATATTTTATCACAATTTGATTTTTTCGTCAATGAAGATTAATCCTCCTTTCTATAATAAATGTTAGCACAGCTGATGTACAAAAAAATGGGCACAAAGAAAAAGATTAAAATATTATCAGCAATAAAATTGGTAAGAAAAAACGCATTTAAGAAAATTAAAATTTTTTTAAAAAAAGTGTTGACAAGCTTCTCGGGTTGTGTTAATATAGCAAAGGTCGCTCGTGAAAAGAGCGATGTGAACCTTGAAAATTAAATAGCGTAAGGGCTCAAATGTTATTTGAGTATAAACTTAAGGTTTTTTACAAACCAGACAAATTTAGTCAGTAAACGATTGCATAAAGTAATCAAGTTTTAAAGAGCTAAATCAAATTTCTAAGACTTTTTAGTCCTACGGGACTGAGATATTTTTTTAGAGAGTTTGATCCTGGCTCAGGACAAACGCTGGCGGCGTGCATAACACATGCAAGTCGAACGAAGCATTTAAAGCGGAGACTTCGGTCAAAGCTTTTTATGACTTAGTGGCGGACGGGTGAGTAACACGTGAGTAACCTGCCTCTCAGTGGGGAATAACACACCGAAAGGTGTGCTAATACCGCATAACGTATATATATCGCATGGTAGATATACCAAAGATTTATCGCTGAGAGATGGGCTCGCGTCCAATTAGCTAGATGGTGAGGTAACGGCTCACCATGGCGACGATTGGTAGCCGGACTGAGAGGTTGAAC
>JAFUJG010000202.1 GCA_017468215.1 Clostridia bacterium
CTTATTTGTATTGTAACAGAAAGTAGCTTTAATTGCAAACTAAATTATAGAAAAGGACGATTAACATGTTTAAAATAGGTGCACATCTTTCGGCAAGCAAAGGCTATACACATATGTATGACGAAGCGTTGTCCATAGGCGGCAACACATTCCAGTTTTTCACACGCAATCCACGTGGCGGCAAAGCCAAGGATTTAGACTTTGATGACATTGCCATTTTTAACGAAAAAACAAAGGAGGGCTTTGGTCCTATATTGGCTCATGCCCCCTACACCCTCAATGCCTGTGCGGCTGAGGAGCGTATACGTGAATTTGCATATATCACTATGGAGGACGATTTAAAGCGTCTTGAGCACACTCCCGGTGCAATGTATAACTTTCATCCGGGGAGCCATGTTGGTCAGGGTATTGAAATTGGTATTGAAAAGATTTCAGGACTGCTTAACGACATTCTTTTCCCCGAAATGAAGACTACTGTTCTTCTCGAAACTATGGCAGGCAAAGGCAGTGAGGTAGGAAGCCGATTTGAAGAAATAAAAGCAATTATTGACAAAACAAACCTTAAAGACAAGTTAGGCGTATGCCTTGATACATGCCACGTTTACGATGCAGGCTATGATATTGCAGGTGACCTTGACGGTGTCCTCAGCGAATTTGACCGTATTATAGGCTTAGACCGTTTGAAGGCTATTCACCTTAATGACTCGAAAAATCCTTTTTCCTCCCACAAGGACCGCCACGAAAAAATAGGCGAAGGAAGCTTAGGAGTTGATGCTATCACACGCATTATTAACCACCCTAAGCTTCGTGATCTTCCCTTCTTTTTAGAAACCCCCAACGAAATTGACGGATATGCCCGAGAGATAGAATTGCTTAAATCATTGAGAAAGGATTGATTTTATGCTCCCCAATGACCCAATTATTTTGCTTTCGGTTATAAACACAAAGCTCCGTGATTATTATTCATCACTTGATGCACTCTGCGAGGATTTAGACATTAATGAGGATGAGCTTATTAAAAAGCTTTCTTCCATCGGTTACATCTATAAACCCGAAAGAAATCAGTTCGTATAATCCAAAAAGCATCGTTTTTACGGTGCTTTTTTCTTTTCGACAATTTCTTACAATTTTTGTTGACAGTCAATATATTGTATGGTAAAATTACGGCAAAGAAAGATAGAGGTGCGAAGATTATCAGTAATGTGGTATATACGGACATTTTTACCACATGAAAGGACTCCTCGCCGAAGCTGTAGTTTCTTGTCCGATGAAATTATAGCTGGGCTGTGAGAGAATATCTTACAGACTGTCACTGGATGTGGAGCGCTATTCTTTTTTGTATAAAGGTATTTTTATGCATAAGAGCGTTTTCATTCACTCTTATGCTTTTTTATTTTAATATTTTAAGGAGGATTCTTATGAAAAAAGGTTACTTAGGCAAAGCAATAGCAGTGTTGATAGTGATTGCTGTTGTAGCTTTGGGTGCTTTACTCGTAAAACCTGCAAACGTATTAGTTGATTGTTCCGATTGCGATGCTAACGGTTACACAATCGTTACAGAAGAATTGGAAAACGGTGATGTAACAGCCGAAAAGGTTACATGTGAAACCTGTGAGGGTGAAGGAGCAGTTACTCCCGACAGCAAATTTTATTCAACCCTGATGGCTCTTTTGCCGCCCTTGGTTGCAATTGCACTGGCACTTATTACAAAAGAGGTTTATTCCTCTTTGTTTATCGGTATTGCTTTAGGCGGATTCCTTGTAGCTAACTGGAATTCTGTTGCAGCACTTGACCACCTTCTTAACGATGGTATCATCGCCGCAACAAGCGGTACAGCAGGCATCTTTATTTTCCTTGTTATCTTAGGTGTTATGGTTGCACTTGTTAACAAGGCAGGCGGCAGTGCAGCTTTCGGCCGTTGGGCAGAAACACACATCAAGAGCCGTGTAGGTGCAACACTTGCTACATTTGTACTTGGTGTTCTCATCTTTATTGATGACTATTTCAACTGTCTTACAGTAGGCTCTGTTATGCGTCCTGTAACAGACCGCCACAGAATTTCCCGTGCAAAGCTTGCGTTCATTATCGACGCAACAGCGGCACCTGTATGTATGATTGCTCCCGTATCCAGCTGGGCTGCAGCAGTAAGTGAATTTGCTGAAGGCACAGGCTACTCAGGAATTGAGCTTTTCATCCGTGCAATTCCCTACAACTTCTATTCGCTCCTTACACTGGTGTTTGTTATAGCAATTGCAGTTATGAACTTTGACTACGGTCCCATGAAGCTTCATGAGTATAATGCAAAGGTTAATGGTGACCTTTTTACCTCCGGTAAGGAAGAAGCTGAAGTTGAAAAAGAGTCGGAAAATCCCAAAGGCAGAGTTATCGACCTTATTCTTCCCATTATTGTACTTGTTGCTATCTGCGTTATTGGTCTTCTGTATGTTGGTGGCTTTTTCTCAGGCAGCGACTTCATCACAGCTTTCGGTGATACAGATGCAACTGTTGGTCTTCCCTGGGGTGCTCTTGTAGCGCTTATCGTTACAGTTATCTACCTTATGGTAAGAAGACTGGTTACATTTAAGGAAGCAATGGAATGTATTCCCAAGGGCTTTAATGCAATGGTTCCCGCAATCTTAATCCTTACATTTGCAACAGCACTTAAGAACATGACAGACCTTCTTGGTGCAAAGTATTTTGTGGCAGGTCTTATGGACAGTGCAGCTGCAGGTCTTGCAAGCTTTTTGCCTGCAATTATCTTCCTTGTTGCATGCGTTCTTTCCTTCTCTACAGGCACATCCTGGGGTACATTTGGTATCCTTATCCCCATTGTTACAGCTATCTTTGACCTGGGCGAGCTTCTTATTATCGGTATGAGTGCATGTCTCGCAGGTGCAGTTTGCGGTGACCACTGCTCACCCATTTCCGATACAACAATCATGGCCTCCGCAGGTAGCCAGTCTAACCACTTGAATCACGTATCCACACAGCTTCCCTATGCAATCACAGTAGCGGCAATTTCCTTTGTATGCTACCTTATTGCAGCATTTGTTCAGAATGCCTGGGTACTTCTTCCCATCGGTGTTGTTCTCACAATCGGTACACTGTTTGTGATTAAGGCTATTACAGGCAAAAAGGCTTAAATGATAAAATTAAAAATGCGTTGCATAAGCAACGCATTTTTTTATTGATTATTCAATCCAGAAAACTCTGCTTTCTTTTCTGGGCTGTGCTTCTTTTAAATTTCCTTCCGGCATACCTAATACACAGTTGCCAATGCCTTCCCATTCGCCTTCCATGCCAAGCTTTGCAAGAATTTCCCTGCCCTCGTTTGTTGCCATAACCTCTTTTGCACGGTGTATCCAACAGCTGCCGATTCCTAAGGAGTGCGCCGCAAGCATCATATTTCCCATAACAAGGCTTCCGTCATAAACACGGTTAGGATGCTCTGCGGGTGCCAGCACAACAAGAACTACGGGAGCGTTGTAAAAGGGGTCGCTTTCCGCACCCATAACAGCTGCATTTAATTTCGAGAGCTTATCTCTTGTTTCTTTATCGGTTACGGCAATTATAACAGGGGTCTGCAAGCCTCTGCCGTTTGCTGCCCAGAGCCCTGCCTCTATAACCTTTTCAATAGCCTCCTTGGGAAGCATATCGCTCTTAAAGCTCTTGCAGTTACGTCTTTCAATCATAGCTTTAATAA
>JAFUJG010000203.1 GCA_017468215.1 Clostridia bacterium
AGAATTTTGCACGAGTTTGTTATAATCTTTTTGTAGTTTTTGACATTGAATTGCATCTTGTAAAATGCTATAATAATAGAGTGTTTCTTAAATGATGTTTTTGAAGGAAAGGGAGGCTTAACCATGGGCGGTTTTTTTGGTGTAGCAAGTAAGGATGACTGCGTTTTTGACTTGTTCTTCGGTGTGGACTACCACAGCCATCTTGGCTCACGCAGAGGCGGCATGGCAGTTTATGACAAAGAAACAGGTTTTTCAAGATCAATTCACAAAATAGATAATGCACCCTTCAGAACAAAATTTGAAAATGAAGCTAATACAATGCATGGTCAGTACGGCGTTGCAAGTATTTCTGACTATGAGCCTCAGCCTATTTTGGTGAGAAGCAATAACGGTACTTTTGCAATTACAACAGTGGGCAGGGTAAACAACATTGATGAAATTGTAGAAAAAATGCTCCAGAAGCATACTCATTTTTATGAGATGCAGTCAGGCGGCATTAACCAGACAGAGCTTATTGCAGCACTTATCAACCAGAAGGATAACCTTATCGAGGGGATTCAGTATGCACAAGAGGTTGTTGAAGGCTCAATAAGTATTCTGCTTTTAACGCCCAAGGGGATTTATGCTGCACGTGATAAGTTCGGCAGAACACCTGTTGTTATAGGCAAAAAGGATAATGCATACTGCGTTTGTATGGAATGCTATGCTCACAACAAGCTTGGCTACCATGACTATAAAGAGCTTGGCCCCGGTGAAATTGTTGTTATTGAGCCCGACAGGGTTACAACACTTGTTGACCCCGGCAAAAACATGAAAATGTGCACCTTCTTTTGGGTTTACTACGGTTATCCGTCCTCAGCCTATGAGGGCATGAGCGTAGAGCAGATGCGCTATAATTGCGGTAAATGCCTGGCAGAGCGAGACGGTAACAGCATTGATGTTGATATCGTTGCAGGCGTGCCTGACTCAGGGTTAGCAACCGCAATCGGTTATTCCAACGAATCCGTAAAGCCTTTTGCAAGACCTTTTATTAAATATACTCCTGCATGGTCACGCTCCTTTACGCCTACAATACAATCCAAGCGTAAGCAGATTGCAAAAATGAAGCTTATACCCATTCGCACCTTAATCGAGGATAAAAAGCTCCTTCTTGTGGATGACTCTATTGTACGTGGCACACAGCTTGGTGAAACTACTGATTTCCTCTATGAATGCGGTGCTAAAGAGGTTCATATAAGAACTGCATCACCTCCGGTAATGTATGGCTGTAAATACCTTAATTTCTCAACCTCGTCCTCCGAAATGGAACTGATTACAAGACGTGTTATAACAGAAATTGAAGGTAAAGAGCCTGACCATGACGCAATATATGAATATTCAGTTCCCGGTAGTGAAAAGTACAACAAAATGGTTGAAGTAATACGAGAAAAGCTTAATTTTACTTCTCTGGAATATTTACGCCTTGACGATATGCTTAAGTCCACAGGCGTTAATTCCGAAAAGCTTTGTACCTACTGCTGGAACGGTAAAGAATAAGAAAAAGCTCCTTATCGGAGCTTTTTCTTATTCGTCGATATAAATCCCTAATGGGATTTGCGATATTCCCCTTCGGGGAACGATATGGTGCAAGCAACGTGATATGTCCTGCGGGACGTTGGGAATTTATATCATATCGCAACGGAGCGAAGCGGAGTTATATCGCATTTGAGTAAAACGAGAATATATCGCACGAACGAAAGTGAGTATATCGCAAGTACTATTCAACTATTGAAAACAAATAGGGGAAATGTTATAATAACCCTATAGATTAAAGACGAGGTGTTTTGCAATGAGTGAAGTAGCGTTTAGTGAAAATGAATTATTGGGAAAGGTTATTCTGGTTGGATTTACATATTATACAGCGGATGATGAATTTGTAGAACGAAAGCAGTTTTGCGGAGAGGTTTTTAAGGTGCTGGAAAATACAATATGGTTAAGACAAAAAGATGGAAGCGAGTTTTCCATTCCAAATGACCAAGAGGCTATCGAAGATGCTCCCGAAGGTGAATATACACTGCGTTCTACAGGTGAAGTTGTAGTTAACCCCGATTATTTATCTACATGGAACATTACAATGACAGATTAAGAAAGGGCAGCTTATATAGCTGTCTTTTTTGATATAAAAGTGTTGTATTTTGGAAAAACTTATGCTATAATGGCAAGGATTTGGAAAAAGAAAGGTGAAATACAATGACATTTTTGGAAAAGTTTGAGGAAATCAAAAAGATTTCCGATGTGGATGTAAAATTTGACAAGGATTTTGCAATCCAGATTAACCTTACAGACGAAGACTGCGGCGGTGCTTTTTATGTTGAACACCGTAGCGGCGTAGTAAACGTTGAGCCTTATGACTACAACGACCGTGATGCTATGATGACAATAGGTTCCGACCTTTTGGTTAAGACACTTACAGGCGAGGTTGACTCTGTTGCTGCATTTTTTGCAGGTAAGTTTACAATCGACGGCAATGTAGAAGCTGTTTTGGAACTTACAAAAATTGCAGATGCAGTAAAGGCTAAGAAAAAGGCAGAAGAAAAGGCAGCTAAGGAAGCAAAGAAAGCCAAGGAAAAGGCTAAGGCTGAAGCTGAAAAGAAGGCTAAGGCTGAAGCTGAAAAGAAGGCTAAGGCTGAAGCTGAAAAGAAGGCTAAAGCAGAAGCCGAAAAGAAAGCTGCTG
>JAFUJG010000204.1 GCA_017468215.1 Clostridia bacterium
ATTAAAATGGCAGTAAAAATCAGACTTAGAAGAATGGGTGCTAAGAAGGCTCCTTTCTACCGTGTAGTAGTAGCAGATTCTCGTTATCCTCGTGATGGCAGATTCATCGAAGAAGTAGGTACTTACAATCCTATGACAGAACCCTCCACATTCACAGTTGACGCTGACAAGGTTAAGCAGTGGATGGCTAAGGGTGCTCAGCCCACAGATACAGTTAAGGTTCTTCTTAAGAAGAAGGGAATTATTGGTTAATTCCTGAGCGAAAGGGTTAAGAAAATGAAAGAACTTTTAAAGACAATCGTTCTTCCCTTGGTTGAAAACCCCTCAGAAGTTGAGATTGTAGAAACTGAAAAGGAAGACGGTGAAATCCTTCTTTCCTTGAAGGTTGCATCAAGCGATATGGGTAAGGTTATCGGCCGTCAGGGCAGAATTGCAAAGGCTATCAGAACAGTTATGAAAGCCGCTGCAAACAAGGATGGCAAAAAGGTTGCCGTTGAAATAGTTGAATAATAAAAAAGTCCATGAAGTAATTCATGGACTTTTTTGTTGCATTGTATTATACTTAAGGCGAGGGAAGTCGAACCCCATATGCCCTTTTCTTGTTAAAATTGTGCCTTTTCGGCTTGTCAATTTTGAAAGGTGACAGCCTATCGGCAATTTCCGCACCAAAAATCCATCAATTTTTCCTGCGAAAAGGGTCGCAGAGTTTTATTCGTGCAAATTTTTTCGTCAGAGTGTGCCAAAAGCGGAACCCATACTATGCGTATCGGTGAGCATTTTGGTGCATTATGGCGGAAAATTTGCCGATTAAAACCATATTGGGTTCAATTCCCCTCGCCTTAAGGAAAGGAAGTGACATAGAATGATATATAAATTTAAACAGTATAAAAAGTCGCCTATATTGCGTGGCCATCTTAACATGGGCGGCGAAAACCCCCACGGTGAAAAAATTGATGTTACAAGCCTCTATTTTGAAAGGGGTGGCAAGCCGTATCTGCCTGTTATGGGCGAATATCACTTTTCACGTGATAAGTGTGAAAACTGGTATGACGAGCTTTGCAAAATGAAAGCCGGCGGAGTTGACATTGTTGCAACGTATCTTTTCTGGATTTATCACGAGGAAAATGAGGGCGAGTTTGATTTTACAGGCGACAGGGATATACGCAGGTTTGTTCTGGATGCGCAAAGGGCAGGGCTTGACGTTATTATAAGGATAGGCCCCTGGTGCCACGGCGAATGTCGTAACGGCGGTTTTCCTGACTGGCTTGTTGAAAAGCCCTTTAAAAAACGAGACAATAATGCCGAATATATGGCTTTGGTGCGAATATGGTACGAAAAAATCTTTAATGAGGTTAAGGGCCTTTTTTATAAGGATGGCGGCAGAATAATAGGCATACAGTTTGAAAACGAGCTTGTAAATAACCCCGAGCACCTTTTAGCATTAAAAAAGCTGGCACTTGAAATAGGCTATGATGCCCCTTTATACACCGTTACAGGCTGGAACAGCTTATACGGAGCTAAAATCCCTGTAGACGAGGTAGTTCCTGTGTTTGCGGCATATGCCGAGGCACCCTGGGCAGGGCACAGGGAAAAGCTTGCTCCTTCGCCTCACTATGCCTTTAACACCATGAGGAACGACTCGGCTGTAGGTGTTGATGTTATAAGCCCTACCGACAATGACGGCTGGGTGCTTCCCTACGAAAGATACCCCTTTGCAACCTGCGAGCTTGGTGCAGGCATACATCCCACACACCACAGACGAGGTATGGTAACCGATATGGATGCGTATGCCATGAGCCTTGTAAAATTAGGCTGCGGAAATAACCTTGTAGGCTACTATATGTACCACGGTGGCGTTAATAAAATAGGCAGGAAATCAACCTTTAACGAAAGCAAGGCAACGGGCTATCCTAACGATTATCCCATTTTGAATTATGACTATAACACCGCACTTTCTGCCTACGGCGAGGCAGGCGGTCAGTACGGAATGCTCAATATGCTGCATATGTTTGTGCATAGCTTCGGCGAAAGCCTTGCCACTATGGAAAGCGTTAGTGCAGAGCACTTTGTTAAAGAAACTGATTTTAGCTCCTTGCGTTACTGTATGCGTACCGACGGTGAAAGCGGGTTTGTTTTTGTAAACCATTATCAGAGGCTTTATCCGGTAAAGGATGTTACCGCCGTTGTTTTTGATACAGGAGAGGTTACATTCCCGCCCATTGATATTAAGGGTGATGTGAGCTTTATCCTGCCCTTTAACCTTAAAATGGGTGATACTGTGCTTGAATACGCAACTGCACAGCCCTTGTGCCGTGTGGGGAACACATACTTTTTTGCCCAGATTCCCAATGTGGAAAGAGAGTTTAAATTTAAGGATTGCAAAAACGTGTTCAGAGGAACAAACTTTGTGTATTCGGGCGTAAGGATTGTTACCTTAAGCTATGAGGACGCAAAGTATTTACGAGTGCTTGAAGGTAAGGTGTACGTGGGCGATAACTGCAATCTTTACCTTAAGGACGGAAGGCTTTGCTGTGTTGAACAGGGGGATTATTCCTACCGTGAATGGGCAGAGGATGATTTTGAGCCTTATATGGTTGATGTTGATTACGACGAGGCAGAGGTGTATTTTTCATCCTGTGAGGAGCCCTTTTTGCCCCCTTACGAGGAACAGCTCAATTTTGGCGGCGAAAGAAAACGTGAGTGGAAGAAAATCTACGCATCGTCACCCTATGGCTTTTTTGATGTGGGATACAAGTACGACGTGGCACAGATTTATGCAAACGGCGAACTGGTTGCAGACAATTTTTATTGCGGAAAAGCATGGCGTGTTCCCGCAAAGCTTGTTTTCATGAAAGAGACTTACCTTGTCATGAGCGAAATGAAGGACGACTTCTACAAAGAATTTTAAAAAACACAGAAATACAAAAACTGATGTTGTTCCAATGCGGAATAACATCAGTTTTTTCGTGTTCTGAATATTCGGGTAGAACTTATGTGGGTTTAGAGAAACAGCAGGTCTTCTTTCAAAAACCTGCTGTAGAAATACAAAGTATATTCTGTTATCTCTTGGAGTTTTTGCATTAGTGTTTTATAGCGTTTTATATCGTGTGTAGCGCTCATATAGTGGGATATTGTGTGGGTGCAATCGCATATCGTTTGATATTTTTCGTGCTGTTGCATAAGATGTTGCACCAAATTAGCACCAAGCTTAAAGCAAATAATTATTGATTACATCCCGAGCAAGTTCTGAAGCATTTGCTTTTTCTTCACTATAAATCTTTAATACTTCAGTTGCAATTTTTTGCTGAATTTCAAGCGGAGGCTTTGGTATTCTAACTTTTTTATATTCAGGAATTTTTAGATTTAACAAACGCACACCGTTTTGTAGTGGAACAGTTCCTCCTAACATATAAAATTCATTCAGCATTACCCATATGTACGATGAATCGTAGTCCTTATTGAACACACGAATTCTAGAGCAGAAATTTGAATATGAATACTGAACATCTTCCTGTACATCAAATAATCTAACACGTCCTACAGGCTGTGTCGGACTACCGCCAGATTTTTCAAGCAAAATGTCCCCACAAGTAAGAGTTCTAGTTTCTAACTTGCTAACTTCAACATCTATTTCTGCAATATCAGTAAAGTCAAGTCTTCCATTGCTTGCTTTAAAGTTTGTATTCCTAAGCACTTTTGCTGAAACCATCTCGCCTTTTTCTCCAGTCCACAATCCGTCTTGAAAGTCCGCTATTATGTCTAAAGGAGAAGACTTATACTTACTTAATATGGTTACTTTCTTCGTTGCATTTATATTTATTGCCTTTTCTAAAATAACCGCTTTGTAATTAATTAAATCATTCAAGTTGGGTGTACTTACAAAATTACTTAAATCCTGCGAAATTTCAATATCATTTCTTAGAAATGCATTGTAAATATAGTAATTCAATTTATTTGGATTAAGGCTGTTGTTGGAGTCAAAAAGTTTTGTTCCTGACTTCAGCATTTTTATTCCTTCGTGACCCCTGCGACTTGAAAATTCATATCCGAGAATCTTTTTTTCATATTTTTTATTACTAGCCTTTGTTATTGTAAGTTTTTGCTAGTATGCAAGTAAGAAATACAATATTCTGTCATTTTCAAATTCAAATAATTTTTCAAAGAACAAACTATTTATGATTTCATTTTGTTCATTTTTTGTTTTTTGAATAAATGCCTTACTTGACATTAATTTTTTTAAGAAACTTTGTACCTCAAACCATTTTACATAATCTTTATATAACTCTTGTTCTTTCATAGAATCATTTGGCTTCTTATTGATAAATGAAATATAATCATCAAGAGAAATATCTTCGTAAACGTTTGAAACATATTTTGTAAATGCTTTCTCAACCCCCAAA
>JAFUJG010000205.1 GCA_017468215.1 Clostridia bacterium
AAGCCGAGCGTTCCGCCGTCCTTTAACGCCTCTGCCAAAAAATCAATCAACGTCGGCACCTGCGGCTGCCCCATCTTATATAACGTAATGCCGCTTCCCGCAAGCTGCTCTTCTGCCTGCAGGAAATATCTGCCGTCTGTCCAAAGACCGCTTTTTTCACCTGTAAGAGCAAAGGTACCTGCGCTGCCTGTAAAGCCCGAAATCCAATGACGGAAACGGTAGAAGTCTGCCACGTATTCGGATATATGAGGGTCGCCTGTGGGAACAATGTAACCCTGAAGATTATTTTTCGCCATTTCGCCTCTTAAAAGAGCAATCTTTTCATTTGTTGTCATAAATTAATCCTCCATTAATCCAATCTCAGTTGCGGTACTGCATTAAGCTCCAGTCCGCCTCTTACGCCCTTGATATAGTTAAGATATCCTGCACAGGAAATCATGGCACCGTTGTCGGTACATAAATCAATGGGCGGACAGTAAAATTCCATATTGTTTGCCTTGGCGGCATCCTCCATCATTTTTCTCAGGAAGGTGTTTGCAGCAACGCCCCCTGCCAGAGCAATCTTGCTGCAGTTAACACTTTTTGCCGCTTCGATTGTATTTTCTACAAGGCAGTCGCACACAGCCTTCTGGAAGGATGCGGCAACATCTGCCTTATTTATTTCGTTTCCGTTCTGTTCTTCCTTATGAACGTAGTTTATAACAGCGGTTTTAACACCCGAAAAGCTGAAATCAAAGCCTGACTTAGGACGAGGGAACTTGATAGCCTCACAATCCCCTTCCTCGGCAAGCTTATTAACCTTGGGACCACCGGGATAGCCCAGCCCCAATACCCTTGCAACCTTGTCGAAGGCTTCTCCTGCCGCATCGTCATGGGTTTGTCCCAAAATTTCAAAGTCGTGATAATCCTTCATGTGCAGTATGTGGCTGTGTCCGCCTGATGCAACAAGGCATACAAAGGGTGGCTCCAGATTTTTGTGTGCAATGTAATTTGCAGCAATGTGCCCCTGTATGTGGTTAACAGGCACAATAGGCTTACCCAAGCCGTATGCAAGAGCCTTTGCCGCACTTACACCAACTAAAAGTGCACCCACCAATCCGGGGGAATATGTAACTGCAACAGCATCAAGCTCCTCTTTTGTAATGCCTGCCTGCTTTATAGCCTCGTCAATAACCCATATTATTTTATCAATATGCTTTCGTGATGCAATTTCAGGGACAACACCGCCGTAGAGGGTGTGTATATCAATCTGTGAATAAACCACATTGCTTAAAACCTCACGGCCGTCCTTTGTAACAGATGCCGCTGTTTCGTCGCAGGATGTTTCTATTCCTAAAATATATGCCATAATCTCAGTCCTTTCACAATTGTAAATCCATCAGTATTGCATCGCAGATAGGATTTTCGTAATAGCCTTTGCGAACACCCACCTCTTTAAAGCCAAGTGATTTGTAAAGGTTTATTGCCGCAGTGTTGTCGCTTCTTACCTCTAAGGTAAAAATGGCTACACCGTCTTTTTTTGCAAGCTCTGTAAGCTTTTCAAACAGCTTTTTTGAAAAGCCTTTTCTTCTTAAACAGGGTGCTGTTGCAACAGATATAATCTGCCCTTCGTCAAAAACTTTTTCATAGCTAACAAAGGTCATCAGCTCTGTATCAAAAAGCCCGTAGCAATAGTAGCTATCCCTTGCCAGGTCCCTTTCAAGGGTTTCCTTTTTCAAAGGGTCTGAAAAGCTTTCCTTTTCAATTTTATAAATAGCTTCCAAATCGTCCTTTGTACATCTTCTGACTATCATTTCAATTTCTCAACAATCTTTTCAATATATTCGTACAGCTGCCTTGCACACTTGTCATACTCTGCCTCACTGCCGCCGTATGGGTCTGCAACATCGCTTCCGCCTGCGTACTCACCTAAGGTAAAAACCTTGTCCTTGCACATAGGCAGCACCGACAAAATTATATTCTTATGACCCTTGGTCATAGTGAGCACCAAATCGCTTTGGTTAATATCCTCTACACTTAATTGGGTTGATACATGCTTTGAAATATCAATCCCCATTTTTTCCATTGTAACAATTGCCTTTTCACTTGCATTGCCGCCCTCTGCGCTGATGCCTCGGGATATAGCACCCTTGGAGATGCTGTTGAATATCCCTTCAGCCATAGGGCTGCGGCACGTGTTGCCTGTGCATACAAAAAGCACCTTCATATTATCCTGCCTCCTGCCGATTTTAAAAGCCTGTTCCGTATGGCGGTGCCCATGCCTTTGTTTTCAGGCAGCTGAGCATAAATGGTCTTTATGCCTTCCTCGTCAGCCTTTCTCAAAAGGTAAAAAAGCCTTGCGGCATATTCGGTGTCGGTATCACCTGCAGAGTAAAACCTGTTGCCTTTGGCAATGTGGGCATAGTTATTATATGCGATAATTGCTGTACCGTCTTTTTTGTCTGCAGCAAAGCTTTCCATATCGTTAACGGCAAAAACCTCTGCATCGGGGCTGTAATGAGTGTATTTCATACCGGGGCATTTTGGTGCATCGGCATATTCGCCGCCGAACATACCCTTACCGCAAACTCTTACTATATCCTCTAAGGTTACTGCACCGGGTCTGAGAATAACGGGCTCGTCCCCGGTCATATCCACAACGGTAGACTCTACACCGATAGAGCAGTCGCCGCCATCGATAATCATGTCAACTCTGCCGTCCATATCCGCTTTACAATGCTCAAAGGTTGTGGGACTGGGACTGCCCGACAAGTTTGCACTGGGGGCGGCAATGGGCGTACCTGCAATACGTATAAGAGCATTTGCCACGCTGTGAGAGGGCATTCTCACGCTTACGGTGTCAAGCCCTGCGGACACTATATCGGGAACCTCTTTACGCCTTTTTAAAATAATTGTCAAGGGACCTCCCCAGAATTCCTCCATAAGGTTTTTTGCATCCTCGGGAACATATTGGGCAAGCTTTAAAACTGAATCCATATCAGCAATATGGCTTATTAAAGGATTGTCGCCGGGTCTGCCTTTTGCAGTGTAAATTTTCTTTACCGCATCGGGGTTAAAGGTATCTGCACCCAGACCGTAAACGGTCTCGGTGGGGAACGCCACAAGCCCGCCGTGCTTTATACATTCCGCCGCTTCTTTAAGCGCTTTTTCATCAGGTGCGGCGGGGTCAATTTTTATATAAGCAGTTTTCATAAAAATACCTTCTACATTCAAAAAGAAGTATCAATTAACCAACTGATACTTCTTTTTTGTTATTTGGTGTAAATCCGATTAAAATCAGTCATTACGTCCGTAACCGTAATAGGAGTAGTTATACTTCTTGCTGTAACCACCCGGAAGGATAGATGTGTCAGAAACATTATTGAATACAAAACCAATAATTTCTGCATTGGACTGGCTGATATCGTTAACCACACTGATTACATCATCAAGATTTGCACTGTTCTGTCTCACAACAAGAATGCCCGCATCAGTATATTCGGAAATAATTGCCGCATCCGTAAAGAGCTGAGACGGAGGTGTGTCAACAATGATATAATCATAGTTTTCACGAAGTATATCAATAACCTTCTTAAGACCCTGTGTAGAAAGAATCTCGGAGGAATTTCCCACAGCCTTAAGTCCGCCGATAATGTCGATGTTATATTTTTTAACATTGACGATAGCATCCTTTACATCGGCCTTGCCGGAGATAACATCAATTGCAGGAATCCTGACCATATCCTTTGCATCCACAACTGTTGCAACAGCAGGCTTACGAAGGTCGCAGTCAAGCATAAGCACCTTGTTGCCGTTCTGAGCAAGGGAAATTGCAATATTTGCACCAACAGTTGTCTTGCCTTCGTTTTCCATGGCACTTGTAACAAGGATTGCCTTGCAGTTGTTTTTCTTGGAAAATCTTTCGATTTTTGTACGCATGGACTTATAGGTTTCGCTAAACACAAAGCCTGTCTTTTTATTTGTCACAAGCATAGGCTCATGAGCAGCATTCTTGCCTTTTTTCTTGTTAATGTCAACATGAGGTACCGAACCGATGAGGCTTATGTCAATCTTATCGGTAAGCACGTTGGGGGTCATAACAGTTTTCTTAAGAAGCTGGAGTACAACAACAACTGCCGCCGCAAGTAATGCTCCCAAAATAAGGCCCAGTGCACCCATCTTGAAAATGTTGTTATTAGCATCGGGAATAACAGGCGGAAGCGGAGATTCGAGTGCATCAAGGCTTGCCGAATGAACAGTTTCCTTTGCTTTTTCGGGAAGATAAAGGCTTATTGCTGATGCAATTTTATAGGTCTTGTCCGCATCTTCGCTTCTGACAACAACCTTCATGATGCTTGAGCTTTCAACCAAAGTGGATGAAATGAACTTTTTAATATCTTCATCTATGCCTGTTTCAGCTTTAATCCTCTGGATAAAGTCATGGCTCTTTATTACATAAGAATAAGTATTAGCCAGATATTCCGCTACAACGAAGTCGTTAGGATTAAGTGTCGAATCGTTGGTGGAACTTTTTGAGTTTATAACATAGCTTATAGTTGATGTATAGCTGGGCACATATGTAACTGCCGCAAAAATAACACCAATAAGAGCACAGATAAGACCGCATGCAAGGATAGCCTTCCACTTGTCAAGGACACACCTTAAAAGTATCATTATTTCTATACCTGACTCGTTTTCTTCATACATAGTCTTTTCGTAAGTCACTCCATCGCCTCCCAAAAAACATTATATCATAGTAATTATAGCTTTTTTTCTCATTAAAGTCAAGTATAAGGTGAGGTGAGGTCGACCCCATATGCCCTTTTCTTGTTAAAATTGTGTCTTTTCGGCTTGTCAATTTTGAAAGGCGACAGCCTATCGGCAATTTCCGCACCAAAAATCCATCAATTTTTCCTGCGAAAAGGGTCATCGATTAAAACCATATTGGGTCGGGTTCTCCTCACCTTACCCCACGGTTATCAGCTTTTTTTGCATTTAAAAAGAAAACACAATATGTTGTATTTTTCTATTGACAATAATACAATATTTGTGTATAATTCATAATGATTTAGATTGATATATATTCGGAGGTGCGAGATGAAAGTTATTAAAAGAGACGGTTCTACGGTTGATTTTGACCGTTCCAAAATAGCATTGGCAATTACAAAAGCTAATAACGCAGTTGACGAGCCTTATCGTATAACAGATGACCAGATTGAAGAAATCGTTTGTGAAATTGAAAAGGTTCATCGCCAGAGAGTTCTTGTAGAGGATATTCAGGACATGGTTGAGTCACGTCTTATGGCGGCAGGTAAATATGAGCTTGCAAAAACCTACATAATCTACCGTTATAACCGTGCCCTTGTACGTAAGGCAAACACAACAGACGAGTCTATCCTTACACTTATCAAAAATTCCAACAAGGACCTTATGGAGGAAAACTCCAACAAAAACGCAGTTATGGCTGCAACACAGCGTGACCTTATCGCAGGTGAAGTAAGTAAGGACTTAACAAAGCGTATCCTTCTTCCCGAGCACATTTCAAAGGCTCACGACGAAGGTGCAATCCACTTCCATGATGCGGACTACTTCCTTCAGCCCATTTTCAACTGCTGTCTTATAAACATCGGTGATATGCTTGACAACGGTACAGTTATGAATGGCAAGCTTATCGAAAGCCCCAAGAGCTTCCAGGTTGCATGTACTATCATGACCCAGATTATAGCATCTGTTGCTTGCGGTCAGTACGGCGGTCAAAGCGTTGATATTTCCCACTTGGGCAAATACCTCAGACGCAGCCGTGAAAAGTTTGTGCGCCAGCTTACAGAGCAGTTCGGCGAAACTCTTGATGCAGAAACAATCAATAAAATTGTTACACAGCGCCTTAATGACGAATTAAAGAGTGGTGTACAGACCATCCAGTACCAGATTAACACTCTTATGACAACAAACGGTCAGTCACCCTTTGTTACTCTTTTCCTCAACCTTAAGCAGGGCGATGAATACATCGAAGAAAACGCTATGATTATTGAGGAAATCCTCCGTCAGAGATATGAGGGCATCAAGAACGAATGCGGTGTGTATGTTACACCTGCTTTCCCCAAGCTTATCTATGTTCTTGACGAGCATAACTGTCTTAAGGGCGGTAAGTATGACTATATTACACGTCTTGCGGTAAAGTGCTCCGCAAAGAGACTTTATCCGGACTATATCTCCGCAAAGAAAATGCGTGAAAACTACGAAAACAACGTATTCTCGCCCATGGGCTGCCGCAGCTTCCTTTCGCATTGGAAGGACGAGAACGGTAATTACAAGTTCGAGGGCAGATTCAACCAGGGAGTTGTTTCCTTAAACCTTCCTCAGATTGGTATTCTTGCTAAAAAGGACGAGGACAAGTTCTGGGAAATCTTGAACGAAAGACTTCTTCTTTGTAAGGAAGCTCTCCTTTGCCGTCACCAGTCGCTTGAGGGCACAATCTCCGACACAAGCCCTGTTCATTGGCAGTACGGTGCAATTGCCCGCCTGGAAAAGGGCGAGGTTATCGACAAGTATCTCCACGACGGTTATTCTACAATCTCGCTTGGTTACATTGGTCTTTATGAGGTTACAAAGCTTATGTGCGGCACAAGCCATACAGAGGGCGAAGGTGCTGAATTTGCAATCCGTCTTATGAAGCGTCTCCGCAGTGCATGTGAGGAATGGAAAGCCGAAACAGGTCTTGGCTTTGGTCTTTACGGAACTCCCGCCGAGAGCCTTTGCTACCGTTTTGCCCGCATCGACAAGGAAAGATTCGGCACAATCGAGGATGTTACCGACAAGGGCTATTACACCAACTCCTACCATATTGATGTGCGTGAAGATATTGATGCATTTTCTAAGTTCGAATTTGAAAGCCAGTTCCAGAAGATTTCTTCCGGCGGTGCTATCAGCTATATCGAAATTCCCAACATGCGTCACAACCTTCCTGCACTTGAAACACTTGTGCGTTTCATTTACGATAATATCCAGTATGCCGAATTCAACACAAAGAGTGACTATTGTCACGAATGCGGCTACGACGGCGAAATCATGATAAACGACAATTTAGAGTGGGAATGTCCCTCCTGCCATAACAAGGACCAGAAGAAGATGAACGTTACACGCCGCACCTGCGGATACCTTGGCGAAAACTTCTGGAACGTAGGCAAAACAAAGGAAATTAAAGCAAGAGTTCTCCACTTATAAGGACGGTACTGATTATGAATTATGCTACAATAAAAAAGCACGATATTGCCAACGGTACAGGTGTACGTGTTTCGCTGTTTGTGTCTGGCTGTACACATCACTGCAAGGGTTGCTTCAATCCCGAAACATGGGACTTTAGCTATGGCGAACCTTTCACGGAGAAAACAGAAAACGAAATTATCACAGCACTTTCTCACGATTATATTTCGGGGCTTTCACTTTTGGGCGGCGAGCCCTTTGAGCCTTCCAACCAGGCTGTGCTTGCACCCTTCCTTACACGTGTTAAAGCTTTGTTCCCCGCAAAGGATATATGGTGCTACTCAGGCTACAATTTTGAAGCAGACATGCTTACAGGAAAATTAGGCGACAGTTCTGTCACAGACGAAATGCTTAAAAACATCGACATTCTTGTTGACGGTGAATTTGTGGAAAGCCTTAAGGATATTTCCCTCCGCTTTAAAGGCTCCTCAAACCAGAGGATTATTGATGTGCAAAAATCTCTCGAAACCGATACCCTTGTCCTTTGGGGTGAGGAATCAAACATCGATCGCAAGGACATTTCCGGCGGTACTGTAGAGTGTAAATCTTGCGGAGAATAAAACCGATATTTAGAACACCAGCACGGGACACTCCCTACCTACAGTCAACCAATTTTTTCGATTTTTCACACGAAAATGGAAAATGAATAAATGGGAGTGTAGCTGTTCCTTTGCTGAGCTATCCGAAGCGTAAGCGAGGCGAATAGCTCGTATGCGAAAACTGTCTGCGATTGACAAGCCGTCGGTGACGTCAGAGCAGGTACAGTTGACCGCTATGAAATTGTTGCAGCGGTCACAGATCAAAGTAATCTAAAAACCCCAAAGGAGAATATTCCACCATGACAAACGTAAATATAAAAAAGCTTAATCCCAATGCCACAATCCCCACCTACGGCAGTGAATATGCCGCAGGCTGCGACTTGTATGCATGCCTTGACGAAGCTGTTACAATCCAGCCTCATGAAACGGTTTTAATCAAAACAGGACTTGCCCTTGAGGTACCCGTAGGCTATGCAGGTCTTATCTATGCAAGAAGCGGTCTTGCATCAAAAAGGAACCTTGCTCCTGCAAATAAGGTAGGCGTTGTAGATGCCGATTACCGTGGTGAGGTTATGGTTGCACTTCATAACCATGGCACTACAGCACAGAGTGTTGAGCACGGCGAAAGAATTGCACAGATGGTAATTGCACCTTTCCTGCAGGTTAACTTTATCGAGACAGAAACGCTCTCCGATACAGTCCGTGGCGAAGGTGGCTTTGGCTCAACAGGAACAAAATAACTTAAGTTATTTTGTGAAGTGATAAGTAATAATGAATAAGTAATGAAATAACCCTGCTGCGTAGCAACAGGGTTATTTTTTATTTGCTTAAACTATTTCCAAAATGAGGTAAATCATTCAAACATCATATTCTCAATAAACAAATTCTGAAAATATTCATCCTTTGCCAAATCAACATATCGGGCGTTTTTCAAAAACGCATCAAAGGAGTTGTTCTCGCAGGCGTGCTTAACACATCCAAGCAGGCTGCTGTTATTTACAGGATAAAACCTGCCCTGTACCTCTTTTGGCAAAAGGCCCACTCGTATGGCATTGCCAAGGTTCATTTTTGCAGAAAAGCCTCCGGCTACAAACACCTTATCGATATCATTAAAGCTGATTTTCTGCTTTTTTATAAGAGCAATTATTCCGGAGTATATTGCCGATTTAGCAAGCTGGAACTGGCGTATATCCTCCTGAGTAAGCCGTACATCCTTTGCGATTTCAAACTCTTTATCTGTTAAAAAGCCTGTTTCGTCCACAATACCGCCATTGAGCATTACAGCCAAGGCATCTATAAGCCCTGTTGCACAAACACCTTTTGCTTCGCCTCCGCCTATTGTAAGGCAAAGTTTTCCGTTGTAGGAATAAACAGCTCCCTTTACGGCACTCATTCCGCAGGATATGTTCACGCCTTCAAAGCAGGGGCCTGCCGCTGCTGCAGTACACAAAAGAACATTTTCTGAATAGAGCACAATTTCCGCATTTGTTCCAAGGTCAATAAGAAGGTTGTATTTTCCCTTTTCGGGCATACCCACATAACCAAGGCCTGCCACAATATCGGCACCTACAAACGCTGATATTCCGCAAAGTGAGATAACTTTCCTGGAACAGTTTATGCCTATTTTTTCTGAAGGCAAAGCCTTTTTATCAAGAAACACAGGCTCATAGGGGCTTACACCCATCCCGGTGCAATCAATGCCGAAAAACAGGTGCAGCATAGTCATGTTGCCTGCAACATAAAGCTTTTCAACCCGGGCTATACCGTACTGCTTCAACAGCTTTTCTGCCATGCTGTTTACAGCCGAAATCACCGCCTGCTGCATTTTCAGAACACCGTTTTTGCCCACGTAATCAATCCTCGACATAACATCAGCTGCAAACGCCCTTTGAGGATTGTTTTCCACCACAGTTGCAATTATATTGCCTTCGTCAAGTGATACAAGGGCAAGAGCAAGGGTTGTGGTGCCTATATCAAAGCACAGGCACATGTTATCCGTAGCTGTTTTTGTTTCATCCGTGCCTGTTACAGACTCGATATTATCTTCCTCAATCAGCACGGTAATATCCTCATTAATCCTGTAGGTGCACGAAAGCTCTTTTTTGCCGTTAACTGTAACAGCACATTTTTTGCACACGCCTCTGCCTCCGCATGGATGATGGGCACTTATGCCGTAATGGCAAAGCACCTCCGAAAGCTTGGCACCTTTATCCGCCTGTATTGTTTTTTCACATCCGTTATACAAAATGCGAACATTATACATAAATTTCATTCACCTTTTCAAAGTATGCGTCAATATTCTCCCATTTAGCCTGCGAGGGAATATCGCAGCCCGAGGAAAGCATAAAATTGTCAAAGCCTTTGCACTCATCATATATCCTCTGCACACATTCCTTTATGGAGGCTACATCCCCCATTTTAAAAAGTACGGGGTCAACGTTTCCCATAACAATGCTGTCCTTGGGCATTGCGGGAATAAGCTGTGAAAGTTTAACAGCGTTCCCGAAATGATAAATGTCGCAGTTTAATGATGCAAGGCTATCTGCCATATGCACAACGTTATCACCGCAGTTATGGTAGCAAAAAACAAAGTCTTCACTATTCACTTCGTCCATAATCCTTTTAACATAGGGCAGAGAAAACTCATCGTTAAGCGCAGGAGAAAGAAGCCCTGCCGCCGGTTCTGCCATAATAACACCGTCGGCACCTGCCGCCTTGAAGGCTTTAATATATTTTATAATAAAGCAGGTGGCTTTTTCAAGGAGAATTTTCACCTCGTCGGGGCTGTCGTAGCACTCCATCATTAATTCGGTCATATCGAACAGTCGTCCTGCAAGTGAATACGGACCTATAACCCCGCAAAAAACAGGGATATGCTTTATCTCCTCCTTGGCGTGTTTTACACCATCGATATATATTCTGCAGCGTTTATCATTAACAGAAGGCACCTTGATGCTTTCCGCATCGGAAATATCGGCGATAACTCCACCTGCAACGGTAGGGATTTCATCATCCTTAAAAACAATTTCCGCACCGAAGGCTTCTGCTTCAACAGATAAATCCATCATGTTAAGCGATGCTCCCACATTGCACCTTTCGGCAATTTTTTTCATGCCTTCCTTTTGCATATGGGAGGAGGAAATTAATTCCTTAACGGTTATTCCCATAAGCTGTGCTGACGGAAATGACAAAATAGGCACAGTTTTACTTTTGTTTTCAAGTATCTTTTTTACTTTATCCTTCATGCTTTTACCTCACGCAAAAAAATCGAGTGCAACATCTGCGGCCTCTGCCGCATCCTTTGTATATGCATCGGCACCTATACTTTTTGCAAACTCGCCGTTAAGAGGAGCACCGCCTACCATAACCTTTACCCCATCACGCAAATATGCCTTTTCAAGTGCTTGGATAATATCCTTTTGGTAATCCATTGTAGTTGTTAAAAGTGAGGAAAGGCACACAACACGGGCTCCGCTTTCCTTCACAGCTTCGACCACCTGCTCACCCGAAACATCAACACCAAGGTCAATACACTCAATGCCCACGCCTTCAAGCATCATCTTAACAAGGTTCTTGCCTATATCGTGCAAATCGCCCTTAACAGTACAGATAACCGCCCTGCCCACAGGCTCAACGCCCTCCTTGGTCAGATAAGGCTTAATCACCTCAACGCCACGGTTCATTGCTCTTGCCGCAATCAAAACCTCGGGCACATACACCTCATTATTCTTGAACTTTTCGCCTATTACCATCATGCCTGCAATAAGTGCACCGTTAAGTATTTCCTTGGCACTTATGCCCTCATCAAGAGCTGCTTGTGTAAGATTTTTTACATCCTTTGCCTTTCCCTTTTGAACAAATTCTGATATTTCAACTAAAACAGACATAACTATTCTCCTTTATTGCCAGCAGTTTTCAATGCTTTCTCTTATTATTTCAACGTACCTTTTTACCTTGTTTATATCACGATTTACGGTGTAAACATCTCTTTGGGTAATTTCCACATTGCAACCGTGTGCTACCTTGAGTGTTTTTTCAATATGCTCTCTGAAAGCACCCTCGTCAAGATTAGCTCCCACACCCAAGAAATTGGGACTGGGCTTGCGGTGATAAATAATTCCCGAATTGCGGAGCTTATCTGCCATAAACTCCTCGTTGCACCAGGGCGATATGGAAACCTTTTTCAGATTAGGCAAGGTTTTTATATCCTCCCAGAAGGCGTCCACAGGCTCACAGCAGCCGTAGCTTAACCTTCCGAAAATGTCTGCAATTCTTTTATAATAGGGAAAAATAAATTCACGGAACATATCCGGTGACATGCCCACGGTTTCCTGACTGTCCATAAAGCCCCAAAGGTCGGTTGTTTTCATTGCTCCGCTGCAGGAAGGCTCATCATAAAATGCCATTGTTCCCTGACCTACCAGCTCAAAGGAATGGTTCTGCAAAAGAACGCCCTCTTTTTCCAGATGCTTGAAGTACGCTATGTAGTCATCTGCAATGCGGTTCATCATTTCTTTAAATTCGTCCGGATAATCGTATATTGAATAAAGCATGTTTTCCATGCCCATCATATGCACCACGTGCTGTGTAGGCACAGCATACAAACAGTCCGATACAAGCTTAACA
>JAFUJG010000206.1 GCA_017468215.1 Clostridia bacterium
ACCCTTCCATAATTAAAGATAATGACGGAACATATTACGTTTTCGGCAGCCATATCACAACGGCAAAAAGCACCGACATGATAAACTGGGATTACACCGCCCGAGGCTACAAACGAGAAGGAAACGTGCATTTTGGGAACCTGTCGGAAAATTTAAAAGGCTCCTTCAAATGGGCAGGTGAGGATGACGGCGACTGCAAGGGTGGCTTTGCTGTATGGGCACCTGATGTTTACTACAACCCCAGATACCTCTGGAAGGACGGCAGCCGAGGGGCGTACATGATGTACTACAGTGCATCCTCCACCTATAAACGAAGCTGTATCGGTCTGGCTGTGTCTAAAGAAATTAACGGAGTGTATGAGTATGTGGATACTGTTATATACTCAGGGTTTACAAAAATCTACGCAAAAGATGAAAACAGCGACCACAGCAAGCAATATACAAAAACCAATATATACAACCTTATCCAAAAAGGCAGAGTATGCTCTTACAAGGACGACTGGGGCGTTGACGATTACAACAGCGTAAAATATCCTAACGCAATCGACCCTTGCATTTATGAGGATGAAAAAGGCAGGCTTTATCTTACATACGGCTCCTGGTCGGGCGGTATTTTTACCCTGCCAATTAATCCTCTTACAGGTATCCCCGTATATCCGGGGTTTGACTCTGTCACCGAGGACGGACGCATGGTTGACAGATATTTTGGTACACATATTGCAGGCGGTAAGGGCTGGTCAGGCGAAGGACCATTTATATACTATGACAAAAGAACAGGCTATTACTATCTCCAGACCAGCTACGAATGGCTTGGCACCGACGGTGGCTACCACATCAGAATGTTCCGTTCAGAAAGCCCCACAGGCCCCTTTACCGATATGCTGGGTAACAGCGCTGTTTACGGCGAGGACCATGCCGCACACGGCGTGAAAATGTTCTCTAACCACTATTTTACAGGGCTTAATGCACCCTATACCTCGGGCGGTCATTGCTCAACCCTTACCGAGGGTGACGAAACCTTTATTTTCTTCCATACAAGGTTTAAGGGGGTGGAGCATTTTAAACTGAAAGTACACCAGATGTTTGCAAACGAGGACGGCTGGATGGTTGTTGCCCCCTTTGGCTACAAAGGCAGCAAAATTTCACCCCAAGGCTACAGCGATGCGGAAATTATCGGCATGTATGAATTTATCGACCATGGCAGTCGTATAGGCGAAGGAACAAAGGTTGCCACACCAAAAACCGTTATGCTTTTAAATAACGGCAAAATTAAAGGTGCAGTCTCAGGCAGATGGACAGTAAACGGCAAATATGTAACCTTTTATATAAACGATGATGTTTATAAGGGTGTGTTCTTCAAACAACTCAACGAAAAGGGCGAGGAGGTTATGACCTTTTCCCTTGTTGGCGGTAAAAACAGTGCAATCTGGGGCATTAAAGCAAACAGTGGCGATTATACTGCAAAAACCCCCGCAATTGAAATCTCCTTTGAGGATGGTCTTTCCCAAATGGAAACCGTAAAACGCAATAAAGGGCAAAACCCATATGCCGAAAAAGTGGATGTAACCTACGAGGACGGCTATAAGGGCAAAGCCATAAAAATGGACGGAAGCTTTGGTCTTAAGAGCGAAAATATCCCCCTTAGTACTGATATGACAATTTCCTTTATGATGAAGCCGTATAAACTGCCTACCTATTCTCCCATTGCGGCAATTACCGAGGATTTTATAGGCAATGGTAAGGATAAGTGGTTTTCTCTCACAACCTTTACAAACGGAAAGGATGCTGTACTATGGTCACGCAACGCCGAGAAGGAGCAATGGCTGGAAGGAAAAAGTGCAGTACCCTTTAAAATTGGACAATGGCAGCACGTTTTACTTGTTTTCGACCCCGAGTATTACGACGGTGACGAAAACTGCATCTCCTGCAGGCTGTATCTTGACGGATTGTGCATTGCAGCAGGGTCAGTAACAAAGGCGGCATTTACAGATAAAAGCAAGCTTTTCTTCGGTATTAACCCT
>JAFUJG010000207.1 GCA_017468215.1 Clostridia bacterium
ACATCCGGCTCCGGTGATAAGGGTACACCTGTTGTTCTTGTACAGGGCTACTTTGATAACTATACAAATTAATCAAAAAAGAGCGACCTTGTGTCGCTTTTTTTGTTGGCTTATATTACCAAACAGAGAAAATTAATGTTGATTTTTTTAAGATTATATACTAAAATATCTAAGATAGGTTTTATATCTGAAAGGAATGGTTTTTAATGTATTTAGGTAAAAAGTTTTCTTCGATCAGTCCTTCCGCTACATTGGCTATTGACTCTAAATTCAAAGCAATGAAGGCTGAAGGTATGGATGTTGTAGGCTTTGGTGCAGGCGAGCCCGATTTCCCGACTCCTCGCCACATTAAGGATGCAGCAATCTATGCAATCGAAAATAACATGACAACATATACACCTGCCTCTGGTACTCTTGATGTTAAAAAGGCAGTTTGCGAAAAGTTTATGAGAGAGAACGGCTTGGAATACAAGCCCGAAAACATTGTTGTTTCTAACGGTGCAAAGCACTCCTTAAACAACGCTCTCGGTGCAATCTTAAACCCCGGTGACGAGGTTATTATTCCTGCTCCGTGCTGGGTTAGCTATCCCGAGATGGTTCTTCTTGCTGACGGTGTTCCCGTGATTGTGGACTCTACAGAAGAAGAAGGCTTTTTACCCACAATTGAGAAAATCAGAGCAGCTGTTACAGACAAGACAAGAGCTATTATTATAAACAATCCCTCTAACCCCACAGGTATGTGCTACACAGAAGATGTTCTTCGTCAGATTGCAGCTCTTTGCGTTGAAAAGAACATTTATATTATTGCTGACGAAATTTACGAAAGCCTTGTTTATGACAATAAGAAGAATTTCTCTATCGCTACAATCAGCGATGAAGTAAAAGAGCTTACAATTATTGTTAACGGTGTTTCCAAGACCTATGCTATGACAGGCTGGAGAATCGGTTACACAGCAAGTAACGCTCGTCTTGCAAAGGTTATGGGGAATGTTCAGTCTCATGCAACTTCTAACCCCAACTCCATTGCTCAGTATGCTACAATCGCTGCTCTTACAGGCACACAGGAGCCTGTAGCTGAAATGAAAAAGGCATTTGAAGAACGCAGAAACCACATGGTAAAGAGAATGAATGCTATTGACGGAGTATCCTGTATTATGCCCGACGGTGCGTTCTATATTATGATGAATATTTCCGGTATTTTAGGCAAAAAAATTGACGGTGTTGAAATTACAGGCAGTGATGTTTTTGCTGAAAAGTTCCTTGAAGTTGAAAAGGTAGCTGTTGTTCCCGGAAAGAGCTTCGGTACAGATATCCACCTTAGATGGAGCTATGCAACAAGCATGGAAAACATTGATAAGGGTATCGACAGACTTGAATCTTTTATTTCAAAGCTTAACTAATTAAAGAGGAGACTGAATCATGAAACTTGGTGTTATTGGTGCCGGAAACATGTCCTCTGCAATTTTGCAGGGCGTAATCAAAGCGGGTGCTTTTAAGGTTGAAGATATCTATGTAAGTGAAATTCTCGAGGATAAGCTTGCAAAAGCTGCACAGCTTGGTGTACACACAACAACCGATGCAAGAGTTGTTGTTGAAAACAGCGATTATATCATGTTTGGGGTAAAGCCTAATGTTATTCTTAAGGTTATGGACGGCGTTAAGAATTTTATTGGTGATAAGGTAGTTATATCCATTGCCGCAGGTATAAGCGTTGACAGCATGAAGGCAGTGCTTGGTAAAAAAGCCAAGGTCGTACGCACTATGCCTAACATGCCTGCCCTTGTAGGCGAAGGTATGACAGCCGTATGTAAGGCTGACGATGTGTCCGAAGAAGAAATGAAGGTTGTACTTGATATTTTCAATTCTATCGGTAAAACAGCACTTTTGCCCGAAACACTTATTAACACTGCAACTGCTACAAATGGTAGCGGTCCTGCTTATGTATTCATGATGATTGAAGCTATGGCGGATGCTGCAGTTCTTCACGGTATTCCCCGTGACACTGCATATCTTCTTGTATCTCAGACAATACTTGGTGCGGCAAAGCTTGCACTTGATACAGGCACACATCCCGGTCAGCTTAAGGATATGGTATGTTCGCCCGGCGGTACAGCTATCGAAGCTGTATATCAGCTTGAGCTTGACGGTTTCCGTGCATCCCTTATCAACGCAATTGACCGTTGCGTTAAAAAGGCAAGCAGCATGGGCGGCCAGAAGTAAAATTTAAGGACAAGATTCATAATTCCCTCGTTTGTGTCATAGTATTTACTAAGTCAGAAACGGGGGAGTTTTTTTGTTCGGAAGAAACAGTAAAAAGATATTGCCGATGACCATAGTGCTCGTTTGCGTGTTCGGATTAGGCTTGATTCTGGGCACACTTGCATTGTTTTATTTGCCTGAGGATGTTCTGAATGAGGCAAGGTTATCCTTTGACCCATTTGCGAGTACTGATTCGTCTTTTCCGGAAGCGTTTCGTGAAAGCTTTATGACAGAGGTTTTGTGGCTTTTAGGCATATGGCTGTTAGGCAGTATGAATTTTACTGCACCTTTTTCATGTGCAGTTTTATCCTTAAGAGGCTTTGTTATTGGGTTTTCTGTTGCATTTGTAATAACAGGGGGCGGCGACTGGGTAAGGTTTTTGCTGTATTATATTTTGCCACAATGTTTAGCAGCATTACCGCTTATGAGCATATTTGTTTTGCTGTGCACATTGCATGCTGTTGAACGAAAGCACAAAGGGCAAAGCAGGTCTACTTACCTGGCACTGGGAGCAGTTTTTATCATGTTGTGTGCACTTACTGCAACCTTTGAGGCTTGGATTGCAATTTATCTTATAAAATAGGATTTGGCTGTTGTTTATAAAAATGCTTAAACAAATTTTGCTATTTTGCTAAGTATACTTTTTAAAGATTTTAGTGTAAAATATTTTGGTAAGGGGGTGTGAGTATGAAAAAGCTTATAACGGCGTATGAAAACTATCTTGCAGAAAATAATGCAAAAAATACAGTATTGTCATATATGGGCGATATTGCCAGATATCTGCGTGATGAAGAAATCAAAACAAAGAAAGATTTATTAAAGGTTAAAGAAAAGGATATAGCGGAATACATACTCGCACTTAAAAGGCGTGGCATGGCGTATTCATCGGTTTCAAGAAGTGTTGCAT
>JAFUJG010000208.1 GCA_017468215.1 Clostridia bacterium
AGCTATGGCAGAAGGACTAACAGCGATGTGGACTATTGCGTAAAATGCTGTGCGGCAAATCTGGCTCTTAACCTTTGCTGCAACATGGGCTGTTGTTGCTGCTGAAAACTCAGTTTAAACAAAAGAACCGACCTTTGGGTCGGTTCTTTTGTTTAACTCTGCACTATTTATCTTCCCATTACCTTTATTTCGTAGAAGGAGGAGGGATAGTTGTTTTCACCGCTTCTGGGCTTTGCATCGTTTACTGTTACCTTAATGTATCTTGCCTTGCCCATACAACTGTCTACTGTAAAGCCATAGTCCGTATAGCCCTTGCTTCTGTCAATGAGGGTTTTATAATTTACACCGTCCTCACTGCCTTCAACAATGTAGTTGTAATAAGCCTCGCTGCCGATATGTATTCTCCAGGAAATCTGCACCTGGTTTACATTGTAGCTCTGTCCCAGGTCAACCTCCCAGGAATAGGGCCACTGTGTATCAACCGTCCACTGGCTCTTATAGTTACCGTCGTTTGCATTTTTGCCGTAGCTTGTGGGTCTTCCCTGGGAAAGAATTCTGCCACGCTGCACAGGCACCAGCACATCCTCATCCCAGTTATAGAGCAGTTCTTCGAAATAATCATAGAAGGCATAGCCGTCGGAAACCGTTATGGGCAAACGGAGCGACTGTGTTGTTTTCAAGGTTGCATCCTTCCAGTTGCCCATCCAACGGTAAGAGTTCATGATATAGTTTGTGCTGTCCTTCTTAAGATAGAAGCCGTAGCCCGACTGCGAGGAGAAGGTTGTCATGTTACCAACATTGCGAAGGTCGCTCCAGGGGCCTTCCATGTTTGTTGCACTGTTATACATACCCGGTGTGGGGTACCAGCCTGCACAGCCCGATGTAAAGAGATAGTAATAGCCGTCAACCTTTAAAATGTTAGGCAGCTCTCTCCATGCACCGGGGTTAAGGAGTACGATTCTCTTTTCAATGCCTGACCAGTCCTCCTTAAGGCGGTAGATAGCAAGGTCGGCATTGTTATGGGTTGCACCCATAATATAGCCTGTGCCGTCATCGTCAATAAATGTGTTAAGGTCACGGACATCATCGCCACCGGGTCGTACTGCACCGTGGAATACCATTTTTTCGTCGCCGGGTGTGTATGTTGCAACAGATATGCGGGCAAAGTCATAACCACCCGAGCCCTTTTCTGCATGTGCAATAAAGCCGAAGTTATTAGCCTTGGGGTTGTACTTGAAGTTTACGCTTTCAAAGCGGATATCCTCGATATCCTTACAGGTTTCGTGAGCAAGGATATCGTCAACTGTCATAACAACAACGGGGTCTGTGTATGTAACACCGTCAACACTTGTGCTCATTGTCACCTGACCAAAGCCCTTTCCGCCGTCTGTTCTGCCACTCTGGCTGAAACGGTAATATACACCGTCCATGTCCTTCATTCCGCCGCCGGGGGTGCTCATGCCGCTTGGCTCAAGATTTGTTGTCGACTTCATGTCAAGAGGCATTTCGTAGGGGGTAAATGCCTTTGTTTCCGCATAGCCTATCATGCCGTTATCATCAAGAGCGTATACACGGTAGGTATATGTTTTTCCAATTTCAAGGTCATAGTCGTCAACGGTGAAGCCTGTCATTGCGTTGATTAATTCGTATTCGCCGCCGTCAACGCTCCTGTAAATGTCGTAGCTCTTTGCACCGATAACCTCGTTCCACTGGAGCTTAACGTTTGTTACAGCCTCGTCGCCCTTTAATACAAAGCCTGTTGCGGTGATAGCAACCATCTTTGTGCTGCTCTCGCCCTTTACTGCATATGTAAATACCTGTCCGTTGTCAGATATTTCCTCCTGGTATGCAACGCCATCCTTTATTGTCATGTACATACCGGAGTTTTTATTTTTCAGTCTAATACCACCGTCTGCTTCTTCAAAAGAGTAAATCTGGTGGTTCTTTTTGTTTGATGTATACTGCGAAAGCTTAATGCCTGCTTCCTTGCTTTCGTTAGGCACGTCAATAGCTTTGCCTGTCTTTTTGTTGATAAGTGTAAAGAAGTTGCTTCCT
>JAFUJG010000020.1 GCA_017468215.1 Clostridia bacterium
CAGGTATCAAGGCTGTTCTTACAGATGGTAGCTACCATGCGGTTGACTCGTCGGAAATGGCGTTTAAGATTGCTGCCTCCATTGCGTTCAAGGAAGGTACAGCACAAGCTAATCCTGTTCTTCTTGAACCTATCGGCAAGCTTAAGGTTACTATCCCCTCCAAGAAGATGGGCGATATCATCGGCGACCTCAATAAGCGCAGAGGCAGAATCCTTGCCATGAACGAGATTGGCAACAACAAGGGAGAAGTTGAAGCAGAAGTGCCCATGAGCGAAATGACACGCTATGCAATTGACCTTCGTTCCATGACAAAGGGCCGTGGACAGTTTGATTTTGAATTTGAACGCTACGAAGAAGTTCCTCAGCAGAATGTAGCAAAAATTCTGGCTGACAGAAACAGATAAAACAAGTATAAAACACAAAAACCCCTGTGCATTATTGCACGGGGGTTTTTATTGCCATGTACGTTTTCCCCTATGTTTGCCTTAGCTCGGTCTATCACCAGAGAGTGTCGGAGACACTTTGTTCCGGGAAAATGCATAATATATGTAAAAAAATATTGAAGGTAATGTTAAAATATGATATAATCAAACATAATTGTATCTATTTTTTTGAACATGGGGGTATCCTTCGGGACAATGAAAGGAGCGCACGATGGGAATAACTACTAAAAGGTGGTTTTATCTGGACGAAAATACCGACGAGAATATCGTTTATGCCTACACAAAGCTTTTTGGCATAACCCCGCTGGTTGCAAAGGTTTTGGTGAACCGCAGCATAACTGACGCAGGCGATGCAAAGAGATTTATTGAAAGAGATGCTTCAAGCCTGCATTCACCGTTTCTTATCAATGACATGGACAAGGCTGTTGAAAGGATAAATGCAGCCATTGAAAAGGGCGAGAAAATTACAATATACGGTGACTATGACGTGGACGGAATTACGAGCACGGCTATTATGGTGTCATTTTTGAAAAAGAAAGGTGCAATAGTTGATGCATATATCCCCGACAGGCAGAACGAAGGCTACGGTGTTAATACCGAGGCAATCGAAAAGATAGTAAAGATGGGCACAAAACTCATCATAACTGTTGACACAGGTATTACAGCAGGCGAGGAGGTCAGCTTTGCAAAAGAAAAGGGCATTGATGTTATCATAACCGACCACCACGAATGTAAAGATATTGTTCCGGACGCCGTAGCAGTCATAAATCCTAAAAGAGTAGACTGCCAGTATCCCTTTAAGGACCTTGCAGGTGTAGGCGTTGCATTTAAACTCATATGTGCTCTTTCAGGCGGTGAAGCAAGGGAAATTTTAAACGAATACTCGGATATTATTGCCCTTGGAACAATTGCCGATGTGGTAAGCCTGACAGGTGAAAACCGTGTTATTGCAGGCATAGGTCTTGAAAAACTCAAAAACAATCCTAACCTTGGTTTAAAAGAGGTTATAAGAACGATAGGTTCCAATCCCAAGTGGAACAGCTCTGCGGTTGTGAGCTATTCCATTGCTCCCAGGATTAACGCTGCAGGAAGAATGAGCAGTGCAATGACGGCTGTTAATCTCCTTTTGACAAAAGACAAGATTGAAGCATATGAACTGGCACTTGAGCTTGATTGCGAAAACCGAGAAAGACAGAACCGTGAAAGCGTTATCTTCGACGAAGCTGTCAGCATGCTTAAGAATGAGAAGTATGCCGACAAAAAGGTTATTGTGTTAGCTAAAAGAGGCTGGCACCACGGTATTATAGGTGTTGTTGCATCCAGAATTTGCGACAAATTCCAGCGAAGCTGTA
This sequence comes from Clostridia bacterium, assembly GCA_017468215.1. Taxonomy (GTDB): domain Bacteria; phylum Bacillota; class Clostridia; order UMGS1883; family UMGS1883; genus RGIG1927. The sequence continues at coordinate 1,796 of JAFUJG010000020.1, forward strand.
TTCTTATATCAATTGAGGACGGAAAGTGCAAATCCTCGGGCAGAAGCATGGGTGGAATAAACCTTTTTGAAGGGCTTTCCAAGTGCTCGGATATTTTGGAAAATTTCGGCGGACATGCGTATGCGGCAGGCTTTTCCATAAAGGAAGAAAACATCGAGGAGCTTGACCGAAGGCTTAATGAATATGCCGAATCGGTGCTTCCGGAAAGAGTGAGCCGTGATATTTTTATCGATGTCAGAGTTTCCATTAGCGATATTACACTCGCCTCGGTGAAGGATACCGAAATTTTAGGCCCGTACGGTGTTGGCAATAAAATGCCCACAGTTGCACTGGAAGGAGTAAAAATTGCTGACATAAGAACTCTTTCAGAAGGCAAGCATTGCCGACTTCTGGTTGAGCAGGACGGACGAAAGATTGAAGTTATTGCCTTTGGCAGAAGCAAAATTGCAAAAGATTTTGACATCGGTGACACCGTTGACATAGCCGGTGAGATGAACATAAACATATACAACGGTCAGTCAAGGGTACAGATTATTCTGGAAGATATACGTCTCTCCGACGAAAGGGTACCTTCAAGAGAGGATTTTGTAGGTGTTTACCGTTTCCTCCGTGCAAAGGGCGAGGTTGTGGAAGGCGATATTATGGAACTGGCACGCACCGTAGGTAAGGAGCTGGGTGTGGTAATGAGCCAGGAAAAATTTGAAAATACGCTTCTCGTGTTTGAGGATGTTAAAATCCTCGAATATTCTGTAAGAGGCGACAGGATAAAAATCAGACTTTTGCCAACCCAAAAGGGCACAAAGATTAATATAACCGACAGTGCGGTTTATAAGGAAATGTGCAAGCAAGGTCTGTGAAAGGAGTGATAGGGTATGGTCCCACAGGCAGCAACAATTGAAAGAATTATTGCCAGAGTAAAGGAATATAACGCTTCGGCAGACACCGAAAGTATCATGCGTGCGTATAACCTTTGTGTGGAAGCTCACGGTGACCAATTGAGAAACAGCGGCGAGCCCTATTATATCCATCCCTTGGAGGTTTCGTATATTCTGGCAGATATGGAGCTTGATGTTGATACTGTCATTGTAGGTCTTTTGCATGATGTTATTGAAGACACTCCTTATGGCTACGAAAAACTGAAAAACGAGTTTGGCGAGCAGGTTGCCTACCTTGTAGAAGGCGTTACAAAGCTGGATAAAATTAAGTCTACTTCTCGTGAAGAAGCCCAGATGGAAAACCTGAGGAAAATGATACTTGCCATGGCCAAGGATATCCGTGTAATATTGGTAAAGCTGGCTGACCGTTTGCATAATATGCGTACCATGAAATACATGAGCGAGGAAAAACAGAGAGAGAAATCCCACGAAACGTTGGAGGTTTACGCTCCCTTGGCTCACAGGCTTGGTATTTCAAAAATTAAAGGCGAGCTGGAGGACTTATCAATAAAATATCTCGACAGCGTGGGATATTATGAAATTGTTGAAGGTCTTAAGCAGAAGAAGGGCGAAAGAGAAGAATATGTAACCCTTATAAAGGAAACCCTGGGTAAAAAGCTTGAGGATATGAAGGTGAACGCCCATATATCAGGCAGAGCCAAGCATATATATTCAATTTACAGAAAAATGTACTCTCAGGGGAAAACCCTTGATGAAATATATGACCTTTTTGCAGTAAGAATTATTGTTGACGATGTAACCGAGTGCTACAGTGCACTTGGTATGGTGCATGAGCTTTACAAGCCTATTCCCGGCAGGTTTAAGGATTATATTGCAATGCCCAAACCCAATATGTATCAGTCACTTCACACCACCCTTATCGGTCCGACCGGTCAGCCCTTTGAGGTGCAGATTCGCACATGGGAAATGCATAAGGTTGCCGAGCAGGGTGTGGCAGCACACTGGAAGTATAAGGAAGGCATTACCGGCGAAACCGCACAGGACGAAAAGCTTGCGTGGGTACGTCAGCTTTTGGAGGTTCAGAGCGAGGCTACCGACTCGGAGGACTTTATGAAAAGTCTGAAAATAGACCTTTTTGCAGACGAGGTATTTGTTTTCACGCCTAAGGGCGACGTTGTAAGCCTGCCTCTTGGTGCAACGCCTATTTACTTTGCGTTCTACATCCATACGGCTGTAGGCTATAAAATGGTAGGTGCAAAGGCTAATTCCAGAATTGTGCCTCTTGACTATCAGCTTAAAAACGGCGATATTGTTGAAGTTATAACCACAGGTCAGGTAAAGGGACCCAGCCGTGACTGGCTGAATATAGTAAAAACTGCACAGGCACGCAGTAAGATAAACGCATGGTTTAAAAAGGAAAACCGTGAGGTTAATATCGAAAAGGGCAGAGAAGCTGTTGAGCGGGAAATCAAAAAGCTAAACCTTAACCCTCATGACCTTTTGAAAAACGAATATATTGAGCCTATGACACGCCGTTACGGCTTCAACACTATTGAAGACGCATATTCGGCTGTTGGCTACGGTGGAATTACAGCGGTGAAAATTGCTGTAAGGCTTAGGGAATATGCAATAAATGACCTGGACATTGCCGTTGAGGACAAGATTCCCGTAACAGAACAGAAAAAGAGTAATAAACCCTCTAATGGTATCGAGGTTGAAGGCATTGATAACTGTATGGTAAGGCTTTCAAAGTGCTGTAACCCTGTGCCCGGAGACGATATTATCGGCTTTATAACACGTGGCAGAGGCGTAAGCGTACACAGATGCTCCTGTGTGAATGTACAGGAGGATAAGCTTGATGAAGAATCACGTGCACGCAGAATAAGATGTAACTGGGCAGATGGAGTGAGCCTTAAATATACCGGTGAGCTGCATATAGAATGTGCTGACCGAAAGGGTATCTTTGCCGACATTGCATCGGTTGTTGCTGAAAACCAGATTAATATTTCGTCGGTTGTTTCGCATCCGCCCAAGGCTAAGGTAGCACTCATTACTTTACAGGTAGAGGTTGCAAGCCGTGACCAGCTTAATAATCTTATTAAAAAGCTGTACAGGGTTCCCGGTATTTTAGATATCAGAAGTTAAAATGATTTGTAATGCGTGATTACAGGAGGACGCAATCCGCAAGGATTGCGTTTCTCATATTCAGATGGAGAATTTATATGAAGATAAGAAAACTTGTTTTAGGACAGCTGGGTACAAACTGCTATGTTATAGGCGATAAAACCGTCAGCGTTGTTGACCCCGGCGCAAATGCAAAGGGTATTGTAAAATATCTGGCAGATGAAAATCTTACCCTTGACAAAATCCTTGTAACACACGGCCATTTTGACCACGTGGGCGCACTTTCTGAGCTTAAAGAGCTTACCGGAGCAAAGGTTTATATGCACCGTGATGATATGTGTATGCTTGGCGATATGGAAAAAAGCCTGGGCTTTATGGTTGGTGAAACGCCAAAAGAGTGCGAAATTGATTTTGTGCTCACAGGCGGTGAGGAAATATTTGTTGAAGACGAAAAGCTCACGGTTATGCATACCCCGGGTCACTCACAGGGGTCTGTCAGCTATGTGGGAGAGGGATTTGTCTTAAGCGGAGATTTGCTTTTTAAACAAAGCATAGGCAGATATGATTTTGGTAGCTACTGTGCAGAAATGTCATCCATAAGAAAGCTGTTGGCAGCCATTTGTGACGATTGTATTATTTTGCCCGGACATGGCGAAGAAACCTCAAAGAAACACGAAGAAAAAAATAATCCGTACCTTGTTTGACACCAATCTGCTTTTATCTGGGACCACTGCAACAATTTTTAAATGTACCGGGACACAGCCATTCATTTTTAAATTTGTTTGCGACAATATGATTGCGTGGGTTGGCTGTGGGTAGGCAATGTCCCGGTTGCGGGTTGTAGAGTGAGTGTGGTGAATTAATATGGAAATTATAACAAAGGGCCATGAAGCTGAAAACGGAGTACGGCAGATTATGCAGCTGTTTTTTTCGCTTTCGGATAATGTTAAGGTCGAGAGCCGTCTTGAAGGAAACACCGCATACGCCGAAATTGAAGCATTCGGCAAAAGAGCATGCGGAGAAGCTGTAAGCATTGCCACGGACAGGCTCCATGTGACAAACGCTATCAAAAAATCGGTGTTTTATGCGGCAAAGAAGCTTTCGGATATGCCCACCCCATGGGGAATATCCACAGGCATACGCCCTGCTAAAGGAGCACGTAAGCTGCTGGAGGAAAATGTTTCAGAAGACGAAGTAAAAAAACATCTTAAGCAGGAATACTTAATTGAAGACAAAAAGGCCTCGCTGGCAATTGAGGTTGCCAAAAAGGAAGGGGCTATTTTAAAGAGCATGCCAAAGGATTCTGTGAGCATTTATGTGGGGATTCCCTTTTGTCCGTCAAGATGTGCTTACTGCTCGTTTATAAGCCAGGCAACGGAGCATAATAATAAATATATAGAGCCTTATACCGATGCTGTA
>JAFUJG010000209.1 GCA_017468215.1 Clostridia bacterium
GAGAGAATTAACCACCTCAACGAACACCTTAAGGAGTTCAAGAAGGATCACCATTCCAGACGTGGTCTTCTTATGATGGTTGGTAAGAGACGTGGTCTTCTTGACTACCTCACAAAGAAGGATATCGAAAGATACCGTGCAATCGTTGCTAAGCTCGGTTTGAGAAAGTAATTATGCCTACAAGGCGGAGCTGTTCTGTTCCGCCTTGTTTTCATATTTACAATCCGCAATTTTCAGGTGAACGAGGGCTTATGACTATTCGCTTATCACTTATATATGAATGTTGTATATCGTAGGGAACGGCACCTTTGACGTCCCGCTGTATAGGGCAATTATATATAAGTGATAATATCTCATAAGCTCTCTAAAAAACAAAGTATTTTTAGAAAGGAAACTCATTATGTTCAGAACATTTGAAACAACATTCGCAGGTCGTCCTCTTGTTATTGAAACAGGCAAGATGGCACAGCTTGCTTCCGGTAGCTGTCTTGTACGCTACGGTGACACAGCAGTTCATGCTGCTTGTACAATTTCTGCTAAGCCCCGTGAAGGAGTTGACTTCTTCCCCTTGGCAGTAGATTACGAAGAAAAGCTCTATGCTGCAGGCAAAATTCCCGGCAGCTATCTTAAGAGAGAGGGTCGTCCTTCTGAAAAGGCAATCCTTGCATCCCGTTGTATCGACCGTCCTATGAGACCCTTGTTCCCCAAGGACCTTCGTAACGATGTATCTATCGTAACAACAGTAATGTGCGTTGACCCCGACTGCTCCCCTGAGGTTGCAGCTATGATTGGCGCATCTATTTCCGCTTGCATTTCTCCTGCTCCCTTTAACGGTCCCATTGCAGGCGTTGCAGTAGGTCTTGTTGACGGCGAAATCATCATTAACCCCACTCTCGCTCAGAGAGAAGTAAGTGAAATGTATCTTACAATTGCAGGTACTAAGGACAAGGTTAACATGATTGAAGCCGGCGGTAGCGAAATCCCCGAGGATTTAATGTTTGAAGCTATCATGAAGGCTCATGAAGAAATCATCAAGATTTGCGAATTTATCGAAACAATTCAGGAAGCTATCGGTAAGGAAAAGATTGAATATACTCCTATCGAAGTTCCCGAAGATTTGTACGAAGACATTAAGGCATTTGCTATTGACAAGGTTAAGTACGCTCTTGATACAGACGATAAGAACATCCGTGAAGAACGCCTTAAGCCCGTATATGAAGAAGTATACGCTGCAATGAGTGAAAAGTATCCCGAAGTTGAAACTGCACTTATGGACGAAGCTATCTACAAGCTCCAGAAGTACATTGTTCGTCGTTGGATTCTTGACGAAGGCAGACGTGTTGACGGCAGAAAGCTTGACGAAATCCGTCCTCTTTCCGCTGAAGTTGGCCTTCTTCCCCGTGTTCACGGTACAGGCCTCTTCACACGTGGTCAGACACAGGTATTAACAACTGTAACTCTCGGTACACTTTCCGAAGCACAGCTTCTTGATGGTATCGATGAAGAAGTTGAAAAGAGATATATGCACCACTACAACTTCCCCAGCTATTCTGTTGGCGAAACAAGAGCCAGCCGTGGTCCCGGCAGACGTGAAATCGGTCATGGTGCTTTGGCAGAAAAGGCACTTGTTCCTGTTATCCCCTCCAAGGAAGAATTCCCCTACTCTTTGAGACTTGTAAGTGAAGTTCTTTCCTCCAATGGTTCAACAAGCCAGGGTAGTATCTGTGGCAGCACACTTGCACTTATGGACGCAGGTGTTCCCATTAAGGCTCCCGTTGCAGGTATTTCCTGTGGTCTTGTTACAGAAGGCGATAGTTTCATAACTATGGTTGATATCCAGGGTCTTGAAGACTTCTTCGGTGATATGGACTTTAAGGTAGCAGGTACAAAGAAGGGTATCACAGCTATCCAGGTTGATATTAAGATTGACGGCTTAAAGCCCGAAATCATCAAGGAAGCTCTTGAAAAGACTCGTGATGCTCGTTACAAGATTCTTGACGAATGTATGCTTCCTTGCATTGCTGAGCCTCGTGCAGAGCTTAGTCCCTACGCTCCAAAGATTTTCACAATGAGTGTTGACCCCGAAAAGATTGGTGACATTATCGGTAAGCAGGGTAAGACAATCCAGAAGATTACAGCAATGACAGGCGTTAAGATTGACATCGAAGACGATGGTACAGTTCTTATTGCTACAACTGATACTGAAGCTGCTGAAAAGGCTATGAAGCTCATCAACGGCGTTTGCGGTAATATCGAAATCGGTGAAGTATTCCTCGGCACAGTTACAAAGCTTATGGACTTTGGTGCATTTGTTGAATTCCTTCCCGGTAAGGAAGGCCTTGTTCACATTTCCAAGCTCGACCATAAGAGAGTTGAAAAGGTTTCTGATGTAGTTAGCGTTGGTGACGAAATTATGGTTAAGGTTATTGAATTTGACCGTATGGGCAGAATCAACCTTTCTCGTAAGGACGCACTTCCTGCACCTGCACCCCAGGCTGAATAATTTAAAAATATAGGGGCGGATTTCATATCCGCCCTTAATTTTTAGGTGGTTGATATTTTTATGAACAAAATTACAGTTTTAAAAAACGGATTAAGAATA
>JAFUJG010000001.1 GCA_017468215.1 Clostridia bacterium
TAAAGAATATGCTTAGGCAGATGCAAATTCAGAATGGTGTTTTGTTTCTGCAGTCATTTGTTGATGAAAACGGCTCTGTTAAAATTTATGAGCCGGGCTTCAGACTCAACGGTGCACAGGAGCATATGGTAGTTTCTGAAATTTGCGGTATAGACGCAAAGGAACTGCTTATAAACTATGCATTTGACGGCAAGATGAGCGACAAAAGGATTGCTGAGTTAGCAGACCCCATGTTCCACGGTAAATGGGCATGTAAGCTGTCACCGCTTGTAAAAGAAGGTGTTATAGGCAGAATTGAAGGCGAAAAAGAAATTCTGTCAATTCCCGGTGTTGTAGCAATTAATCCTAATTACGAAGCTGGGCATACAATTGCGGGTTTGGGAACACAGCGCCAGATGGCATCAAACATTTACATTATTTCCGATACCAAAGCTGCTCTCATTGAAAGCATTGAAGCGGTGAATGCCGCATACAAGGTTTTTGACGAGAATGGTAATGATATGCTCTTAAAACCCTTTGACACGAAAATGATAAGCAATTAAAGATTAGGTGGGATAAAAATGTCTAAAATCAACGTGACAAACTCCTCAATGCCTTCATATGAGGAATACTGCGAGGAAATAAAAGAATTATGGGAGTCAAGATGGCTTACAAATATGGGCGTTAAGCATCGCACTTTACAGGCAGGGCTTGAAGAATATTTAAAAACCCCTCATGTAACATTGTATACAAACGGTCATCTTGCGCTCGAATATGCAATCGCTGCTATGGAGTTGGCGGAAGGCGGCGAGGTTATTACAACACCTTTTACATTTGCATCTACAACTCACGCAATTGTAAGATGTGGCTTAAAGCCTGTTTTTTGTGATATTAATCCTGTTGATTTTACTATGGACGCAACTAAGATAGAGGCGCTTATTACGGATAAGACCTGTGCAATTGTACCTGTACATGTATACGGAAACCTTTGTGATGTTGAGGCAATTAAGGCAGTTGCAGACAATCATAACCTCAAAGTTATTTATGACGCAGCACACGCATTCGGCGTTGAATATAAGGGAGTAGGTGTTGCCAACTTTGGTGATGCTGCGATGTTCAGCTTCCATGCAACAAAAGTATTCCACACAATTGAAGGCGGTGCCCTTACATACGCAGATGATGACTTGGTAACAAAGCTTAATGTGATGAAGAACTTTGGTATTGCAGGACAGGAAAGCGTTGTTTATGCCGGTGGTAACGCTAAAATGAATGAATATTGTGCGGCAATGGGTATTTGCAATTTAAGGCATATTGATGAGGAGATTGCAAAGCGTGAGGCAGTAACACTCCGTTACAGACAGCATCTTGAAGGTATTGACGGTATCCAGATTAATCCTGTTCAAGAAAATGTCAAGCCTAATTATGCATATTTCCCTATTGTTATAGATAAGGAAAAGTTTGGCCTTGACCGTGATGAGGTTTTCGAACTTCTGGCAGAAAACGAAATTGGTGCACGAAAGTATTTCTACCCCAATACAAATACATTTGAGTGCTTTGAAGGAAGATTCGACCCCAATGACACACCAATTGCATATCATATGAGCAAAAATGTGCTTACACTTCCGTTATATGCTGATTTGACACTCGAAGATGTTGACAGGATTTGTGAGATTATTCTTGAAAAATAGGAGGGCATTCAAATGGATGCTATCAAAAGACAGGAATGGCAGAAAAAACTGAATAAATGGATGCCTCTTGTTTTATGGATATTGATAATTGTATTCAGAATACCGTTTTTAAATCAAGGTATTGACTATACTGACACAGGCTATAACATAATGAAATACAAGAATGTATTTTACGGTGAAGGCATTTCCGACATCGGTATGTTTTATACCTGTCTGTTAGGCGGTTTTATTTACAAAATTCTGCCTGCATACCACTTGCTTGTGTACAGAATATTGCATCTTGTAATTCAGATTGCAATAATGACTGTTACTTATAGCTATTTTAAAAAGTACGTAAATAAAAATGTTTTACTCGTATTTTTCCTTGCGTTTACAACCCTTTTGGGCGGGGAGATGATATACAGTTATTATCCCATGTCACAATTATGCCTCACAATTGGCATCATACTTTTACATAGCGGGCTTAATGATGATAAACCGTGGAAAATATTAATGGCCGGATTTATCATGGGATTATCCGTTTTTGTAAGACTGACAAATGTTCTGTATTTTGTGATGTTTGTAGGAATTATTTGGTACGGCATATACAAAAAGCATGATATAAAAAAGATTGTAAATAATTGCGTAATGGCAGTTATTGGTGCAATCTTTGCCCTTGGAGTGACATTTGCACTGATGAGCCTGTTTATGGGATTTGAGGAAGTTATCGATTCCTTTATGGGCTATGTAGGTGTTGCTCTCGGTAACTCGGGTGCACAGATAGAAAATTTCCTTGGTGTGTACGAAAAGAGTGGACATTCACCCATTGCTATAATTAAAACCGTAGGCTTGCACGGAATACAGTCGATTATAGTATTTGTATTATTTTTCATTCCAATGCTTATAATCGGACAGTTTATCAGCTGTTTTGCTGATAAAAAGCTGAACGGTAAGAAATGTTATGCATATGCTGTTATCCTTGTAATATGGTGCATAGGTTCTATAGCTTTTGCAAAACATTTATCCTCAATTAATATGTACATTATGGGACTTTCGGCAATTGTACTCAGCTTGTATATAGGCATAGCCGGAAGAAAAAAACACCCCGAATACAGCTTGCTTTGCGTTGTCAACATCCTTACCAGCCTTTGCTCAGTGCTTGGTACAGACAGAGGCCTGCAAAGATTTTTCCTTACAAGAATGCCGCAGGTTGTTATATTAATTATTTCAATTTGTGTTA
>JAFUJG010000210.1 GCA_017468215.1 Clostridia bacterium
AGCTTATAAACTCCGGCACTTCTCACGCCGTCGTCCTCAGGCTGTCCCCAGCCGCCCATTTCCTCATAAAAATATGAGGGGTAGCCGTAGCCTTGCAGCTCCATAGCACCGGGAACCTGAATTTTGTCTTCAAACACAATTTTTGTCACATCCTCAGGGACATCACTTGCGTTTTGGTAAAATTTAAAATCCCATTCACCGTCAAGCTTTAAATCCATAACGCGCGGTGTTGCACCTACGCTTGGTACAAATGCCAGCATCATAATGCAAACAAGCACCAAACTTAAAACTTTTTTCATATAAATCCAACTCCTTTTATTCTAAAGAATTTTGCTTTGCAAAATCCTCTCATTCACTCTGCACTTTGCACTGCATTGATAGAATATTTATCTTTGCAGATAATATTCTATCAATGCCTTTGCAATTGGCGTACAGCTACTTCCTGTCCTGCCTGTGTATTCCTGCATAACACAAATTGCAATCTGAGGGTTTTCGGCAGGGGCATAGCACACAAACCACGCATGCTCCTCGCCCTCTCTTTCGTTTTCGGCAGTACCTGTTTTTCCTGCCACTTGAATACCGTCTATCTGTGCACCTGTGCCTGTGCCTGTATTTACACATTCAATCATGTATTCGCCGATTTTGTCGGCAACTGCTTTACTTACAGCGTTTTTCCACACCTTAGGCTCAGCAGAATATACTTTTCTGCCACCGTTAAATGCGGCCTTTTCCACAATATACGGTGCCATAATAACGCCGTCGTTTGCAATACCCGATGCAACAAGTGCCATATTGAGGGGCGTTACCAAAAGTTTGCCCTGTCCTATACCGCAAGCGGCAAGGTCGGTTTTGCTCATGCCGTCAGGGTAATTAAAAAGGGATTTGTTTGTGGCAATATCAAAGGGGATTTTTTCACCTATGCCAAATTTTTTTGCCACTTCTTTAAGCTTTGCTTCGCCCATTGTGGTGCCATATGACGCAAACATAACATTGCTTGATTTTGCAAAACCTGTTTTTATGTCGATTTCACCAAGGCTTTTGCCTTCAAAGTTTTTGATTTCGTAGCCGTCAACCATTAAACTGCCTGTGTCTGTAACGTTTTCGGCAATGCCTGATTCAAGTGCCGCAGCGGCAGTTATTATCTTAAAGGTTGACCCCGGTGCATACAACCCTTGTGTACATCTTGCAACAAAGGGTGCATCGTCTCTTTTTGTAAGGCTCGAAAAATTCTCTCTCAAAGCCTTTTCGTTAGGGTCAAAGGTGGGGTTTGAATACATGCACAAAACCTCGCCTGTTTTTGGTACAAGAGCTATCACCGAGCCGTTTTTGCCTGCCATTAGTTCTTCGGCAAGTGCCGTCATGCGGTTGTCTATTGTAAGATACAAATCGGCACCCTCGGGTGCTTTTTTCTGATTTGTAAAGAAATTTGCTATCTCGTCTAATGGGTTTGTTTCTATAAGCTTTTTGTTAAAGGATGCTTCAAGCCCCACTCTGTCATAGGTTACGGAGTTATATCCTATAAGATGTGCATATCGCTCATTAAAAGGATATATTCGCTTTTGACCGTTTTCCATTTTGCTGAGTGCAAGCACTTCTCCCGACGCATCGTATATGGTGCCTCGGAGGATTGCCTCCTCCCTTTCACGTATACGCTTATTGTATCGGTTTTCAACAACCGTTTCAGCTTCAAAAAGGGTAAAATACGTCAGATACACCGCCAGCGACAGGAACATAGCACAGATAACAACCATAACCGAAATAATCCTTTGGTTATATTTCATCTTCTATTTCCCTCCCTCGTGCGCTTATACCCTGCAGTATGCCGAGAGCTGCAAAGGTTGCCACCATACTGGAGCCGCCGTAGCTTATGAAAGGAAGCGTAATGCCCGTAAGAGGGATAAGCTTTATTACACCGCCTACTATAATAAACGTTTGAACGCCTATCA
>JAFUJG010000211.1 GCA_017468215.1 Clostridia bacterium
ACGCAGGCAGCGATGTTTACAACTTTGTACCCAAGGAAAAACTTCAGACCGAAAATGCTATATATGAGCTTGTTTCTTCCGATGTGCAGAACGGCGACTATGTTGCATTTTATGAGATGGTTAACACTATCAGCGAAAACCTTATCTACAACGGCGACATGAGCGAAACCACAACTGACGGTACATACACCTATGTAACAGGCTGGCAGGGCGGTTATGTAAACCGTGTTCACAATCCGCTTTCCGACAGACCCTATCTTTACGAATCGGGTGCATGGCAGTCAACAGCAGATGCTCATTTCATCTACACTCCTGCAACAGAGGACGAGATGGCTTATGTTACAACTCCTAAGGTTGACACTATGCCTAATCCCGGTTACGGCGACTCTACATATCCTTGGAAAAGCGATGTGAGCGAGCCTTACATGGGTCTTGTACTCACAAGCTGGATGAAGGATGCTTCCGATGCAGACAGCTACCTTAAGGCTGAAAAGGGCAAGACATACCTTATGAGCTTTGAAATGAAAGCAACTGAGATAAACACCAACAGCTGGGTAAATAACGTTGTAGGCTTTGATGCTGTTACTGTAAACGGCGATGCTTATGAAAACCAGCTTCCCGGTACTAACGGTGATATCAACACCCTTACAAGCGTTCTTGATACACATATTGGCAGAAATAAGTATCTCGATACAGCAAACGAATGGGTAACTATCGAAACTACAGCAACAGCATTAAATGACGGTTACTTCATGTTCCAGCTTGGTTGGGCACATGAATGGGGACAGGTAAGCGTGCGTAATTTCAATATCCGTGAGGTTGGCGAGCCTGTTACAATCAAGGTTGGCACAAAGCTCGAAGGCTCTACACTTACCGTATCTGTTGAAGATGTGGAGGATAGCTGTGTTATAGCAGTAAGCTTGAATGACGGCGAAACAGTTTCCACAAAAGCATACGACGGAAACCCTGACTACACATTCGATGTAGCTACAGCTGACAAGGTTGTTGTATACGTTTGGAAATCCATAACCTCCATGACACCGCTTGTGGAAAAAATACAAGTAAAATAAAACTTATTAAAGCTCGCAGAGGTTGCTCTGCGAGCTTTTTGTCGTAAAAATATATGGGATTTTGTTAAAAAACATATTGTATTTTTTCTCCATTTATTATATAATGATTAAAAGGTATGTGCACGTGATAAGTCACATGCACATAACCTCCGGTGGATTTGATGTCCGTGCGAGAAATTTGCCTTTGGCAAAAACGCACATGGACGCAATTCACATTATACGCCTTATCTGCCGTACTCAGTGTGAGCTGTCTTGTTTCACTTTTTATGTGGCAGAAAGGCTATGTGAATTTTATGGGAGGACTATGATGTTTAAATCCCTTCGATACGATGTGAAAAGCATTATGGAGCGTGACCCTGCGGCAAAAAGCCCTTTAACGGTTTTCTTTTTATACTCGGGGTTGCATGCAGTTCATTTTCACCGTTTTTCGCATTGGCTTTATAAGCATAAAAGATTTTTCCTGGCAAGGTTTATAAGTCAGTTTGCCCGCCTTGTTACAGGAATTGAAATACATCCCGGCGCAACCATAGGCAGAGGACTTTTAATTGACCACGGAAGTGGCGTTGTAATAGGCGAAACAGCCATTATCGGCGACAACTGTACTATTTACCAGGGTGTAACCTTGGGCGGTACAGGTAAGGAAACAGGCAAGCGTCATCCTACTATAGGCAATAACGTGCTTATCGGTGCAGGTGCCAAGGTTTTAGGCTCCTTTAAAGTGGGTGACAATTCCGTCATTGCGGCAAACAGCGTGGTATTACACGAGGTGCCCGAAAACTGCACCTGTGTAGGCGCACCTGCGAGAGTTAAAAAAATTAACGGCCAGAGAGTGGGCGACATTGACTGGGCATCAACACCTGACCTTATCGGACAGGAATTTTCACGCCTGCAAGCTGAAATTGAACAGCTCAGAGCCGAAATGGAAGATTTGCAAGGGATGAGACGATGAATTGCAAGCTTTGCTTGCATGAATAGTGCTACGCACATGAAGAATGAATTGTTTGCTTTGCAAACATTAATGTTGAAACTCGCTTGCGAGTTTCTTCCAAAATGCCTACGGCAATTCATGACGCTTTGCGTCAATTCATACGAAGTAATTCATGCCGAAGGCAATTAATTTGAAACAAGGTGATTATTATGAAATTATATAACACAATGACACGAACAAAGGAAGAATTTAAGCCTGTAAATCCGGGCGAGGTAAAAATGTATTCCTGCGGTCCCACAGTGTACAACTATTTCCACTTGGGTAACGCACGCCCCTTTATCGTGTTCGACTGTCTCAGAAACTTTTTCGAGTACATTGGCTACAAGGTAACCTTTGTACAGAACTTTACAGATGTTGACGATAAGTTAATCAACAAAAGTAAGGAAGAAGGCATAACCGTTAAGGAAATTGCCGACAAGTATATTAAAGAATATTTTACCGATGCAAAGGGCTTGGGTATCCGTGAGGCTACACATCATCCCAGAGCAACCGAAAATATCGATGCTATTATTGAAATTATCAAAACTTTAATAGAAAAAGGTCATGCATACGAGGTTGACGGCGACGTTTACTTCTCTGTTAAGAGCGACCCTAACTACGGCAAGCTTTCTCACAAGCCTCTTGACGATTTGATGGAAGGCGTTCGTAAAGACCTTGAGGACGGTAAAAAGGATGCGGCAGACTTTGCTCTCTGGAAAAAGAGAAAGGATGACGAAATCGGTTGGGACAGCCCTTGGGGCATCGGCCGCCCCGGCTGGCATATCGAATGCAGTGCCATGGTTAATAAGTTCCTCGGCAAAACTATCGACATCCATTCCGGCGGTGTGGACCTTGTGTTCCCACACCACGAAAACGAAATTGCACAAAGTGAATGTGCAAACGGTTGCACCTTTGCAAACTACTGGATGCATAACGGCTTTATCAAGGTAAATAACGAACAAATGAGCAAGAGCCTCAACAACTTCTTTACCGTACGTGATATTGCTGCACAGTATGACTACGAGGTTATCCGTTTCTTCATGCTTTCGGCTCACTACCGCAGCCCCATCAATTTCTCCGACGAGCTTATTGATGCTGCAAAGAGCAGCTTAGAGAGAATGTACAACTGCCTTGACAACCTTAAGTTCCTTTCCGAAAGTGCTCTTGATGGCGAGGTTGATGCTGAAATCAAGCAGGCAATGGATTCCTACAAGGCTAGATTTATCGAAGCCATGGAAGACGATTTGAATACTGCCGATGCAATCGCCGCAATATTTGAAGCTGTACGCTATATTAACGGCAAGGCAGATATGAATAAGCAAACCCTTAACTATGCCGAAAATCTTATCAGCGAAATCGGAGGTGTGCTCGGTCTTTTACAGAACAGAAAGAGCGACAGTCTTGATGACGAAATCGAAGCTCTTATTGCCGAAAGACAGGAAGCACGTAAAGCCAAGAACTTTGCCCGTGCCGACGAGATAAGAGATTATCTTAAGGAAAAGGGTATCGTGCTGGAGGATACACCCCAGTGTGTAAAATGGAGAAAAGCATGATGTTCGGTGCCGAAAAGCTTAACTATAAGGACTACTCACCAATAACCCTTGCATATATCGGCGACACTGTTTACGACCTTTTTGTGAGAACAAAAATCCTTGAAAAAGGCGAAAGACCGATAAACGATATCCACAAGGATGCCATAAGTGCCGTAAGTGCGGCAGCGCAGGCGAGAAGTGTTCACAATATTGAAGGGTATCTCACCGAAGAAGAAAGAGGTATTCTTAAATGGGGCAGAAATGCCAAAAGCGGTCACGTTCCAAAGAACGCAGACGCAGTTGATTACAGGTGGGCAACCGGCTTTGAAGCGCTTGTAGGTGCATTGTACCTGCGTGGCGAAACTGAAAGGCTGGAAGAAATATTAAATTTAGCATACTTAAACAAGGAGGATAAAAGATGAACAAGAACGAAATTGCTCTCCACGCTTATAAAGCGAGAAAGCACGCTCTCACAGGTATCTACAATGCACAGTCAGGTCACCCCGGCGGAAGCTTATCCATTTGCGATATCCTTTCCGTACTTTACTTTGAGGTAATGAACGTTGACCCGGCTAATCCCAAAATGGAGGATAGAGACAGATTTGTACTCTCTAAGGGTCACTGTGCTCCTGCACTTTATGCTATCTTAGCAGAAAAAGGCTTTTTCCCTGTTGAAGATGTACATACTCTCAGAAGAACAGACAGCTATATCCAGGGTCATCCCGATATGAAGGGTATCCCCGGTGTTGATATGTCCACAGGTTCACTCGGTCAGGGTATTAGTGCCGCTAACGGTATGGCTCTTGCCGGCAAGCTTAGCGATAAGGACTACCGTGTTTACACAATCCTTGGCGACGGCGAACTTGAAGAAGGTCAGGTTTGGGAAGCTGCTATGTTTGCTGCTCACTACAAGCTTGACAACCTTACTGCATTTGTTGACTACAACGGTCTCCAGATTGACGGTAAGATTACAGACGTTATGAAT
Source organism: Clostridia bacterium (assembly GCA_017468215.1). Lineage (GTDB taxonomy): Bacteria > Bacillota > Clostridia > UMGS1883 > UMGS1883 > RGIG1927. The sequence continues at coordinate 4,555 of JAFUJG010000211.1, forward strand.
TCCGAACCCATCGACGACAAGTTCCGTGCATTCGGCTGGAACGTAATCGTTATCGATGCTCACAATTACGATGCTATTTACGACGCTATCGAAGAAGCTAAGGCTACAAAGGGCAAGCCTACAATGATTCTTGCTAAGAGCGTTAAGGGTAAGGGCGTTTCCTTCATGGAAGGCAACCCTGCTTGGCACGGTGCAGCTCCCAATCAGGAGCAGTTTGAACAGGCAATCGCAGAGCTTGATGCTACAATCAAGGGCTTAGAAGCATAAGAAAGGAAGGTAATACAAAATGGCAGATAAGAAAGCTACAAGAGAAAGCTACGGTCTTGCGCTTGCTGAACTTGGTGAAAAGTATGACATTTTAGTAATGGATGCCGACCTTTCCAAGTCCACAAAGACTGACACATTCAAAAAGAAGTTCCCCGAAAGATTTATCAATACAGGTATCGCAGAAGGTAACATGATTGCTACAGCTGCAGGTATCGCTTCCACAGGCAGAGTTGTATTTGCATCGAGCTTTGCAATGTTTGCAGCAGGCAGAGCATTTGAACAGATCAGAAACTCAGTAGCCTACCCCAACTTAAACGTTAAGATTGGTGCTACACACGCAGGTATCAGTGTTGGTGAAGACGGTGCCAGCCACCAGTGCTTAGAGGACATTGGTATCATGCGTACAATCCCCAACATGGTTATCATCAACCCTGCTGACCATTGGGAAGCTATGAAGGCTGTTGAAGCAGCTGTTAAGTACAATGGTCCCGTTTACTTAAGATTCGGTCGTCTTGCAGTTCCCATGATGTTCGACGAAAACTACGAGTTTGAAATCGGCAAGGGTGTTACACTTAAGGACGGACAGGACGCTACAATCATCGCAACAGGTCTCATGGTTCCCGAAGCTGTTGAAGCAGCTAAAATGCTTGAAGCAGAAGGCTTGAACGTTGGTGTTATCAATATCCACACAATTAAGCCTATCGATAAGGACATCATCAAGGCTGCAGCTGAAAAGACAGGTGCTATCGTTACAGCAGAAGAACACAACGTTATCGGCGGTCTTGGCAGTGCTGTTGCAGAAGTACTTTGCGAAACTTGCCCCTGTCCTCTCCTCAGAGTTGGTACACAGGATGTATTCGGCAGAAGCGGTAAGCCTGCTGAGCTTCTTGAAATGTACGGCTTGACAGCAAAGAACATTGCAGAAAACGTAAAGAAGGCAATTGCCCTCAAGAAATAAAAACATAAAAGGTGATGCGTAAGCAT
>JAFUJG010000212.1 GCA_017468215.1 Clostridia bacterium
AAAGAGTTCCTCCGCATCATCTGTAAGAGCTTCATAATCTGCACCTGTAAGCTTGAGGATTACGTTGCCGTTTTCATCCTCTGTGCATTCAATAACGGAAAGTGCATTGTAGTGAGCGTCAAGCTTTTCCTCAACAACACTTGCTTCAACATCTGTCATGTTAATAGCTTCAAAGAAGCCTGTAACGTCTTCCACACCAATGTAGAAAACTTCGCTCTTATATACTTTTTCAGCCTTATTAAGTGCAGTTACAAGTGTGTATGTATCTGTACCCACACTATCGGGAACACCGAGCTTAACCTCTGCCTTGTTGCTGCCTACGGGAGCATAGCCCAGAGTTATAAGGTCGTTGCCATCAACAAGATAAACCATTACAGTCTGGTCATTGTCGCAGTCTGCTGTAACAACGTCAACATATATGTAGTTCATACCAACCTGGTTAGCAACAACTTCTGTCACTTCGGGTCTCACGTATACAACCGCTTCGGGAGAAATGTCTGCCGCAAGAGCGCCTATTGCTGTACACTGAATGAGCATGAGTGCGCATACAATTACAGCTAAAAATCTTGTCATTTTATTGCCGTTCATTTTTCTTCCTCCATTCATATCGGATTAATTACTTACCTTCTACTATGTAGGGGTTTGTCAACGAAGGCATTTCACCATAGTACTGTGTAGGTGTTGTATCACTGATGAAATACACCATGTACTTGTACTGAGTAAGGTCTTCGTCTTCGGGAATCTCAATCTCGAAAGTAACCTCTGCTTCATCCAATACGAGTGCGCAGTCTTCGATTGTAGCAAAATCAATCATGATGTCGTTCTTGTAAAGAACCATTACTGCTGTGAAGAAAACGTCATCTTCGTCGGAGTTGTAAAGAGTTGTTGTATGTGTAAGTGTGCCACTTGTTGTAAAGCCTGTGGAGCGAGTATATTCCGCACCGCTTGCATCCTTACATACCACGCCTTTAATGCTTAAGGGGTTGTCAAAAATTTCTGCTTCATAAAGTTCAAGGTCATCCATGCTGAGTGTGTTCTTGCCCTTGTACTTGAAGCTAATCTGGAAAAGACCTGTCTGAGGAGCCTTGAAAGTGAACAAAATCTGCTGCCATTCGCCTGTAGCATTAACTTCTCTGCCGATTTCGTTCCAGCCTACGATATATTCGTTACCGCTTTCAGCAATCACCTTGAATGCACGGTCATCGTCGCTGATTTTACCGGAAGAAGGCATCTTAACCCATGCAGAGAAAACATAAATCGAACCTTCTGTTACAGCAGTACGGTAAACAACATCACCTGCCGCAACAGAGAGACCGAAGTATCCGCTGTGAGCTGCATCAGTTGTGATTTCACCGTTTGCCTGAAGTCTGTTCTTTGCATTGGCTGCAATTTCTTCTTCGATTGTGGGGTTGGATTCAAATCCGTCAAGCTTTATAAGATTACCTGTACCTGCAGCAACCTTATAACGGAGATTTTCATGTGTAAATACTGCGGCATTATCTTCGCTGGGTGTTACATACACACCATTATCACGAAGTGTTGCTGTAAAGAGGTCAAGAACCTCGTCTTCGACGATTTCTTCTTCAACGATTTCTTCGTCAATAGCCTCTGTTACATCTTCTTCAACCGCTTCTGTCACTTCCTCGATGTCTTCTGTAACAATTTCCTCTACTTCTGCTTCTTCTGCAAAAACTGTAATCACAGAGAAGCAAAGTGCTGCTGCTAAAACCAAGCAGAACATTTTGAGAATTGTGCTACGCTTTTTCATTTGACATTCCTCCTAATACCCGCCGGCATCACCGGCATATATATTCAAAAATTTCAAACATATTCAATGCCCTCAATGAGGGCACAAAACCCAACCCCGAAAATCGAGGTTGGTTTTGCTATTTACTCGTTAGTCTGCCATACTCTTACGTAATCACACTGATAAAGAGCCGGCCATACTGTTGTGTCGTCGGGTTTTCCGTCCCAACCGTCAATTGCAAGGTTAAGTATCATATACATGCCCCTCGCTTCGCTTATTGCACTTTTATTTGTGAAGTCATGTCCTACTTGAACACCATCCACATAATAGCGCATATAATCGGGAGTCCATTCAAAGCCGTATACATGAAAATCGTCACTTGTGTCAAAGCCAAGGTTAAGAACCTGTTCGTGACTGTAGTGCTCATTCCAGGCAGGACCGTAATGGAAGTTCACATGGAGCTCATTAGGCTTTGAACACAAAACCTCAAGCATATCAATTTCGGGCGGCCATCCGTCACGGAGCATCCACCAGGCAGGCCACATGCCCTTACCCTTGGGCATCTTAAGCCTTGCTTCGAAATAGCCATAGTCAAAATTATACTTATGATGTGTGTTTATTGCACCGGAAGTATAAACTATGTCGTATTTTTTGTTATTGAAGGTACCCTGCTTGCCGATTGCATCGGGATGCTGCTTGTTTTCACCCTTTAAGGTGAGGATACCGTCTTTAACAATTACGTTTTCGGGAACACACCACGCCGCATGGTTGTGAGAGTGACCCCATGAATAATTGTAGCCCCACTTTGTTGTATCGAGGCTATCGCCGTCAAAGTCATCATTGAAGACCAGTTCATAGCCTTCGTCCAAAAATGCGGGTCTTTCAATATTTGCATTTTCAATAACCGGGAACTGACGCCTCATAATGCCGCTGTTGGGCATTACAGGTAATCTTTTGTAGCATTCGTACATGTTGGCAATCATTTCATTTGCTTCGTCACGGGTGATAAGCCCCTGCGGTTTAAAGCTTCCCTGATTTTCAACAATGCCGTTTGCAACAGCAACTTCTATGTATGTAAGATACTTAGGTGAAATTTCATCCTTATCGTCAAATTCCACATCCACACCCACAGACAGATTGTTCTTCATGGCGATAAGCCCTCTCACAATCATTGCCACGGCTGCTTCATTGGTGATATCCCTGTCGGGACTGAAATCATCTATATCGATGATGCCCGCATTAAGTGCACCCTGTATATATTCTGCATTGGGAATATACGGACTTACATTTGCAGGCAAAAGAGGCTTAACCTTTGCTGTATCGCAGACAAGCTTTAAAAACTCAATCTGAGATACACAGGGTATATTGGCCGTTGCTGACAGGCATCCAAATGCCAATATAACGCACAAAATCCCGGCAAGCATCTTCTTTATTAACTTGCTTTTCATTTTTCTCCCTCACTTAAGAGCATAAAAATCGCAATTATTATATATCTACACTATATAATACACTAAAATTGCCGCCGTGTAAATAGTTTTGTTACTTTTTTTGCAGAAATTTTTTACAGAAATTTTAACATTTCAAGAGAATTTCCCCATTTATCCGTTTGCTTTGCATCAGAAATTTTCTTGAGCCCCAGGGTGAAAAATCTGCACATGGCATCTGCACCCTTTGCAGACAAATGCATCATATCTTTAGGTTTGTTGTTTTCGTAATCCCACAGGTGATATTTTTTATAAACATTTTCTCTGCCGATTTCCGAAAACCATCCCGAGGAAAGATCTGTAAGGTCAACGTAAAAGCAGCCTTTTTCCGCAGCGAGATTTCGTACTGCATCAAAGAATTCCTGGTACGCACCGCCGTCGGATTTTCCGATGTCGCTTTCATCGCCCCAGCCATAGCCGGCAGAAATCTGCGGGCTTACAAGAACAGGAATAATACCCTTTGCAGCACAGCGGTCCACCATGTCGCCCAGTGCTGCCCTCATTTCCTCAACGGTAGACTTATCATGGTCGTTTATGCCGAACTGCACAATAAACAAATCGCCTTTTTCGCCTTCCTTTTCAACGATGGGGAAGCTGTTTTTTGCCCAGTTTGCCGCCCAGTCACCGCTTGCCGCAAGATTCACAACATTGCAGTCAATGTATCTTTCCAGAAGCATTGCCCAGCCTGTCATAACAGTACCGTCGGGCTCATCAAGGGTTCTTGCAAGAGGATAATAGTTGCATACGGTCGAATCACCGCCTACAAAGATACGGACCTTTTTATCAAATATCCTTTCGCTTTCGGCAAAGTATATGTACTCAAGCTTATCGGTAAGCCCTTTTACGTACACGTCAAATTTGCCTTCTGTCATGTGGAATTTTTCAAAGGTATGCTCTGCGGCTTCCAAAACAGGCTGTGTGCCCGGCATGTCCAGGTTTGATGCTATCAGATAGCCGTTAAGATAAACGCTTGCCTTCAAGGGCTCTGTTTTTTTTACGGTTACATCGTAAACTCCGGGATAAATCTCCCCTGTGTAATGCATGTCGGTTGTTGCAAATCCGCCTGCATTAAATCTGTACAGTGGTGTTACCTGTATTTTTTCGCAATATGTAAAATCAATCCTTATTTTTTTGTCAACACTATTGGCAAAAACACGTATATCGCCGTCAGGCTGAGGAGCATCGTTTACCCTGATGTTTTTGCCGCCCTTTATGTAAACTGCATAGCCTTCGGCAAACTCATCCTCAAAGAACACATCAAAAATTTTATATGCTTCTCCTGTCTGAACCTCTTTTATCTGGCTGAGGTTTACGTTAAGAAGGCTCTTTGCTTCATCATGCT
>JAFUJG010000213.1 GCA_017468215.1 Clostridia bacterium
CCGCAATAGTCTGTGTGCTCACCGATAATGTTTACTCTGCCGTGAGACATAAAAATTCGGATGTCATCTTCGCTGACGCCGTAGTACTTGAGGAATTCCTTTTTTAATTCTGCAATTGTCATTTCTCTAACTCCTTTTGTTTAAATATTTATATATAGTAATTATATAATTATAGTAAAAACAAGTCAAGATTTATTTTCGTTATCATCGCTTGCAAGTAATGTGAAAACATTTGCATAAAAGCCCTCGGGGTCACGGCGGAACTTAGCACACATTGTTTTTGCTGTTTCCTCACTGCTTACAGTAATTTCCAAGCGGAACATATCAACGCCACGCTCCACAATACGCAATGTAACACCAAACTCAAAATCGTTATGAGCCAAGTACTCGGCCTTAATTGACTGCTCGTTTAAAAACTCTCTTGATTTTTTCTTAGCGGTTTCAAAAAGCCTTTCACGGACAGTAAAAGGAATTTTTGACGAAAAATAGCCTACTGTATCCTTGCCCTTCTGGGTAAGCGAATAAAATTTTGCACAGTCTTCAACGTAATAAGTAACCATGCCAGATTCGGTAAGCTCATACAAATGCTGCATAATATCGATATATTCTGCAAAGGAATGTGTTAAAACCGTGTCGGCAATAACCGAATGGGTAATGGGAATATTAAAATTGTTTATAACCGTGAGAATGATTAATTTTACATCCTCTTTCGAATCAAAATGATAGTCCATATTTTCACCTCCGCATTATTATAACATATATTTACTAAATATGCTACATTTAATTTAAAAAATATTGAAATATATGCAATATTTTGTTATAATAAGCTAAAATGTTTTAAAGGACTGAAAAAAATGAAATCCAAAACCATTTTTGTGTGCAAGGAATGCGGCTACGAGGCTGTAAAATGGCTGGGGAAATGCCCCTCCTGTGAAACCTTTATGAGCTTTATTGAAGAAAAAGCAGAAAAGACAAGTGTCGTAAGCGAAAGCATAAAAAAGACCGAGCTTAAAAAAATTGATGATATTACCACTCAGAGCGAAGATAGAACAAGCTCAGGAAGTGATGAGCTTGACCGTGTTCTGGGGGGCGGCATAGTAAAAGGCAGCTTAGTGCTTTGCGGCGGTGAGCCGGGTATTGGTAAGTCTACCTTGCTTTTGCAGGTTGCAGCACATTGTGCAAAAAATGCGGCTGTTGTGTATATTTCGGGCGAAGAAAGCGAAAAGCAGATTAAAATTAGAGCAGAAAGGCTTGGCATAAAAAACAGCAATATGCTTGTTGCAAACGAAACCGACCTTGACAGCATTATTGATGCTGTTGTATCAAGCGAGGCAAAGGTGTGCGTTATTGACTCGGTGCAGACCATTTATTCCTCCGAGCTATCCAGTGCTCCGGGCAGTGTGGGTCAGGTAAGGGAGTGCACTTTACGTTTTATGAAATGTGCAAAGGAGAAGGGTATAACCTTCTTTATTGTAGGCCATGTAACAAAGGAAGGCAGCATTGCAGGCCCCAGAGTGCTTGAGCACATGGTTGACTGCGTTTTGTACTTCGAAGGCGAAAGGCATCAGAGCTACCGCATTGTACGAAGCGTTAAAAACCGTTTCGGCTCTACTGATGAAATCGGTGTTTTTGAGATGCGTGACAAGGGCCTTGTGGATGTGCCCGACCCATCCTTAATGCTTTTGTCGGGAAGACCTGTAGATGTACCCGGCAGTGCCGTTGTATGTGCAGTTGAAGGCACACGCCCCATTCTGGCTGAGATACAGGCACTTTGTGTTAAAACAAGCTTTGCTGTGCCCAGACGAACAAGCGACGGTGTGGATTACAACCGCCTCACACTTATGAGTGCCGTTATCGAAAAGGCACTTGGCTTTAAGATGAGCGAAAACGATATTTACATAAACGTAACAGGCGGAATAAGGATTCCCGAAAATGCCTGCGATTTAGGAATTGCGGCTGCAATTATTTCGTGTTATATGAACAAGCCCTTACCCGAGGATATGACCTTTTTCGGCGAAATCGGTTTGACAGGCGAGGTCAGAACTGTATCCATGGCACAAAGGCGTCTTAACGAATCAAAAAAGCTTGGCTTCAAGAGGTGCATGATGCCCTTTGATGCCTTAGGCTCAATTGAGAAAACCGAAGGTATAGGTATTGTAAGTGTGAGGAACCTGGGTGATGTGGTTTCGTATATCAAAGGAGAAACAAAATGAATAAAAATGTACTTATAACAGGCGGAAGCGGCGGAATAGGCAGTGCAACTGCACGCCTTTTTGCCAAAAACGGCTACAACGTAGGTATTGTTTATCATAAAAACGAAAAAGCCGCCGAGCTTCTCAGGGATGAAATCCTTGCAATGGCGGTAGACTGCGAAATTTTTCAGTGCGATATTTCTTCACGTGAGGAGGTTGAAAGGCTTTTTGGAGCTTTTCACGAACGTATCGGCAAGGTTGACGTGCTGATAAATAATGCAGGTGTTGCTCAGCAAAAGCTGTTTATGGATATAACCCTCTGGGAATGGAACAGGATTTTTGACATTAACGTAACAGGTGTTTTCAATATGTGCCAATGTGCACTTGCCGATATGATAGACGCAAAGTGCGGAAGCATTGTAAACGTTTCGTCAATGTGGGGCATAGCAGGTGCTTCCTGCGAGGCACACTACAGTGCAACAAAAGCGGCTGTAATAAGCCTTACAAAATCTCTTGCGAAGGAATACGGTCCTTCGAACATAAGGGTAAACTGTGTTGCTCCGGGTGTAATTGATACACGGATGAATGCTCATCTTGACCAAATAGCAATGGCAGAGCTTAAAGACGAAACCGTTCTTGGCAGGATAGGAACACCCCTGGAAGCCGCCGAAGCAATATACTTTTTAGCAAGTGAAAAGGCAAGCTTTATAACAGGACAAACTCTTACCTGTGACGGCGGGTTTATTTAAAGGAGAAATTTACCAATGAAGTTTTACCGATTGTCGACTGATGAGGGAAGACCTAAAAAATACGCTTGGGCGTTTCCGACTTATGGATACCCTACACAAACGGTTGAATGCGACATTTGCGGAAGAAGCTGGAATACTTTTGAAAATATTTTTGATAAAAATATCTCATTTTCCATTACCTTTACGAATAACCATTTCGCAGATTTTATAGCCTGTGAGGCTTTCCATATGACTAATCAGTCAGTAAAGAATTGGTGTGAAAGCAATGGTATTTCATCTGTCATATTTACAAAAATGCCCATAATAGGTAAGAGTGAGTTTACAAAAGAGGCACTTAAATCGTGCCGAGAAAGAGGATATAATACTGCAAAATTTCATGATGAAAAACCTGTATATTATATGTTAAGTGCTACGGTTGGTGCAAAGTTACATCCTGATTCAGGTGTTCAATGGGTGGATAAAGGAGATTGGGTATGTCCGCATTGCGGTTATGGTGTTGGATACAAAAAAGAAGATTACGGCAAACCTGATTGCATAGAATTAAGCTCATGGAACGGTAATGATTTGTTCAAAGTGAGAGAATATGATGCGACATTATTCTGTACCGAAAAATTTAAGCACATGTGTCAAGATGCAAGGTTTAGCGGTATAATATTTGATGAAATTGTAGCAAAATAAAACCTTTTGAATACTATGTAGTGTAGTTCGCTACATAGTATTTTTTTGGAGGTAAATTTTATGGAAGAAAATATAACAAGCTCTTTCGGTTGCCGTGAAAAGGTATGTATACAGACAGAGCAGGTTTATGATTCCTGTCGTAGCAAGGAATGCATCGAATGCCTGAGAGTTTACCTGACAGAGACAGGTCAGGAGATTGTGGACAGAGCACTGGATGTAAAGTGCAGAAAAAGCGAGGTTATCTGGGTGTTTACCAATACAGAGCAGATGCCCTTTAACCGAGGCTATTACACCGTAGACCTTAACTATTTCTTCAAAATAACACTTGATGTTTATACAGGTGTTTCAAGACCTGTTACAATTGAAGGTCTTGCAAGCTTCAACAAAAAGGTTGTACTGTTCGGCAGTGAGGGTAATGCCAAAATTTTCGAATCTAAATACAAAGAGGACAGCTTTGACCCTCAGTTGTGGCAAAAAACAAACATGCCAAAAGCAGTTGTAGAAGTTGTAGACCCCATATGCCTTGGTGCTAAGCTTGCCGAAAAGGGTGACTGCTGCAATTTTTCTAAGGATGATATGGACATCTGCAATATCCCCGACTGTGTGAGACGTGTGTTTGATGACCGTTTTGTGGGATTAAGCGATGGTGGTAGAAATGTGTATGTATCCCTGGGGCTTTTTACAATCGTAAAGCTTGAACGAAACGTACAGCTTTTGATTCCTGCCTATGACTTCTGCATACCCGAAAAGGAATGTGTTGCATCCACAGTTGACGACCCCTGCAATATTTTTGAAAATATTTCGTTCCCTGTTGACGAATTCTTCCCGCCCAGACAAGGTTGTCTTGACGATAAGAATAATTGCAACTGCGAATAAAAAATACCGCCATGTGGCGGTATTTTTTCATTTTTCAACTTCACATATTTCGCAGATTGCTTCCCATGCATCATCAACGCCCATGCCGGTTTCGGCACTGAAGGGAATCATGATGTCATCATCTGTAAGGTTAAGGGAGTAGTAAATCTCATCCAAATGGTCATTGAGCTTTGTTTTTGCAATCTTGTCGCATTTGGTTACAAAAATGAGCAGATAACCGTGTCTTTCTCTTATCCAATCCGCCATTACAGCATCTTCCTGGGTAGGCTTGTGGCGTGCATCAACCAAGAGAGCAGTTATTTTCAATGTTTCACGTGTATGGAGGTATGTTTCTATCATTTTGCCCCATTTTGCTTTTTCTTCCTTGCTTACCTGTGCATAGCCGTAGCCGGGAAGGTCAACAAAATTAATAGTATCGTCAATATTATAAAAGTTGATTGTTGCTGTTTTACCCGGCTTGGAGCTTGTACGTGCCAGGCTTTTGCGGTTTAACAGCTTGTTTATAAAGCTTGATTTACCAACGTTTGACCTGCCTGCAAAGGCAATGTCGGGGAAGTGCGTATCGGGATACTGCTTGGGGTTTACCGCAGATATTGTAAGTGATGCGTTGTGTATGTTCATGCTGTTACTCCTTTGTGGGGATTGCCCGATGCTCTGTGGGGGTTATAAATGGCCTCACCCTTAGGCTGCTTTACGCAGGTGAGAGCTATGCCGATAACCTCGTCAGCAGAGGACACAATCCTGAATGCAATTTTTTCACGGATATTTTCGGGAATATCCTTCAAATCCTTTTCGTTTTCACGGGGGATGATTATTGTATCAATTCCCGAGCGGTATGCGGCAAGAACCTTTTCTTTCAATCCGCCTATGGGAAGCACCCTTCCACGAATGGTGATTTCGCCTGTCATTGCAACACGAGGACGGACACTTCTTCCTGTCAGTGCACTCACAAGTGCTGTTGCCATGGTTATGCCTGCACTGGGACCATCTTTAGGGGTTGCTCCTTCGGGAACATGAATATGAATATCACAGTTTTTATAGAATGAAGGGTCAATGTTAAGATAATCTGCCTTTGAGCGGATATAGGAAATTGCCGCCTTTGCAGACTCCTTCATAACATCGCCAAGGCTGCCTGTAAGCTCAATCTTTCCGCTGCCTTCCATAACGTTTGCTTCTATGGTAAGGGTGTCGCCTCCAACAAGGGTCCATGCAAGACCTGTTACAACTCCAACCTCGGCGTTGTCGGACGCTTTGTCAAAGCTGTATTTAGGTGCACCAAGGTATTTTTCAAGCACCGTTTTTGTAACGGTAACGCTCTTTTTGTTGCCTTCGGAAATATCCATAGCACATTTACGGCAAAGGGATGCAATTGTCCTTTCCAATGTACGCACGCCGGATTCCTTGGTGTAGGAGTTAATAACCGTAAGCAAAACCTCGTCCGAAATCTTGAACTGAGATTTCTTAAGCCCGTGGAGAGCAATTTGCTTTTGTATAAGATGCCTTGATGCAATCGCCAGCTTTTCCTCGTCGGTATAACCGGGAACCTCAATAAGCTCCATTCGGTCTAAAAGCGGGCGGGGAACAGTTGAAAGGTCATTTGCTGTTGTTATAAAAAGCACACGTGACAAATCAACAGGGATTTCCATGTAATGGTCAGTAAACGCCTTGTTCTGATTTGAGTCAAGCACCTCCAAAAGTGCAGAGGCAGGGTCACCCTTATAGTCACGTGAGAGCTTGTCAATTTCGTCAAGGAGTATTACAGGGTTTGAAGATTTTGCTTTTATAAGAGCGTTTATAAGTCTGCCGGGGAGTGCACCCACGTATGTTCTTCTGTGACCCATGATTTCAGCCTCGTCACGTACACCGCCAAGAGAAATACGAGTATAGCTTCTGCCCATAGCTTCTGCCAAAGACTTAACTATAGATGTTTTACCAACTCCGGGAGGGCCGTAAAGGCAGAGAATAGCAGGAGCATTGCCTCCGGTAAGATTATGTACCGCAAGATGCTCTATAATCCTGTCCTTTACATTACGCATTCCGTAATGGTCACGCTCAATAATCTCCTTGGAAACACGAATATCCGAAATTTCCTCTGTGGTTTTGTTCCAGGGAAGGTCGAATATTGTGTCAAGATATCCGTGGGAAATAGCCGACTCTGGTGACTGAGGGCTAAGACGACCCAAACGGTCAAGCTCCTTGCGGATTCTTTGAAGCACATATTCGGGGCAGTCAATGTTTTCGAGCTTCTTTTCGTATTCGGCAACATCCTTAAGGTTACCGTCCTTTTCGCCTAATTCAGCGGCAATAGCCTTTGCTTCCTCACGGAGGAAATATTCTCTGTTATTTTCATCCATCTGCTCCTTGACACGAGCCATAATGTCAGACTCAACCTGCAGAACCTTAACCTCACGGATAAGATAGTCTATCAGAAGAAGAAGGCGGTTCTTTACATTTTTAGTCTCCAGAATTTTCTGTTTGTCTTCTATTTCGGCAAGAAAGTTTTCTGCAATGGAATCGGCAAGTGTGGAGGGGCTTTCCTCGTTGATACCCGAAATAAGTGTGTCGGGAGAAGCCTTTGTATTAGCACGAAAATAAAGGTCAATAAGCGAGTGAATCTGCCTGGAAATTGCACTGTATTCCTCGCTAGAAAGTGTCTTAAAGCTGGAATTTGCCTCAACTATAGTTGTTTTTATATAATCGCCCGAGGATTTAAACTCGGTGAAAGACGCTCTGCATAAGCCTTCGGCAAGCACCCTTATGCCTTCACCGGGAAGGCGGAGAAACTGCTTTATTTTCACCACAGTACCCATGCGGAAAACATCCTTTTCGCCGGGGTCTTCTATGCTGATATCACGCTGTGCGGTA
>JAFUJG010000214.1 GCA_017468215.1 Clostridia bacterium
CCCACGGCTACGGCATTACCATGAACCCTGTAAATGCAATAAACAGCGAGGGTCAGCCTGATTTTGTGATTGAAAACATGCCTATCACATCACGTGAGGGTGCACCCGTGGTGACACAGCCGAGAATTTACTACGGCGAAAAGACAAATAACTATTGTATTGTCAATACAAATATTAATGAGTTCGACTATGCATTAAATAACGAAAACGTGGAAAACAACTACGAGGGAACCGCCTCGGGCATAGAGATGAGCTTTTTCAACCGCTTGCTGTTTGCGGTAAAGAACGGCGACTACACCATGCTGGTATCGGGCTATATTAAACCCGAAAGCCGACTTCTTACAAACAGAAACATTATCGAAAGAGTAAATAAGGCGGTGCCCTTTATGGGCGTTGACCCCGACCCCTATATTCTGATTGATAAGGACGGCAAGCTTAAGTGGATTGTTGATTTGTACACCTATACCGACCAGATGCCCTATTCGAAAAACTACGGAAACATAAACTATATCCGTAATAGTGCAAAGGCGGTTGTGGATGCCTACGAGGGTACTGTGGATGTGTATATAACAGACGAGACAGACCCAATTGTAATGACCTATGACAGTATTTATAAGGGCGTTATGAAAAAGGGCGGACTTCCCGAGGATTTAAACGGTCATATCCGTTATCCCGAGTTCCTCTTTACTGTGCAGAGCGAGATGTATCTTCGCTATCACATGAGCGATTCTGCAATCTTCTACTCCAACTCCGATTTGTGGATGAGAGCAAAGGAAAAGTACCGTGGTGAAAGTGCAATCGATGTTGTACCCTACTACAACCTTTTAAGCGTTGAAGATTTTGGCAGAGACGGTGCTCAGCTTGTGCTTATGTCACCCTTTGTTCCTGCAAACAAGGAAAACCTGGTGGGCTGGCTGGCTTCCGACAGCTACGGAAACCTTATCTGCTACAAGTTCCCCTCGGGAAGAACTGTTTACGGAACACTGCACATTGAAAACAGGATTGATGCAGACCCCGACATCTCCAAGGAGCTGTAGCTCTGGGACCAGGGCGGAAGCACGGTTTTGCGTGGCAACGTGCTTGTTATACCCATTGAGGACAGCATTATCTACGTTGAGCCTGTTTATATCACAACAAGCAACCAGGCGGCTGTGCCCGAGGTAAAGAGGATTATTGTTGCATATGGCGACAAGGTTGTAATGCGAGAAACTCTGGCAGAATGTCTGGATGCACTTTTCGGCAAAGGCAACGAAAGCGAAAACACAGATGAACAGCCCGTGCCCGATGAAGGCGAGACAACCTTTGTGCCCGATACCTCTAAAAATGCAGTTGATGCCTACGACAGAATGCAACAGGCGTTTAAAGCAGGTGACTGGGCAGAGTTCGGCGAAGCCATGGAGGATTTAGGATTAGCAATAGAAAGCTTGAGGTAAATACAAGATGAAAAAAATTGTTTCAATAGCACTTTTAATATGCATGTGTCTATCCCTTTGTGCCTGCGGAGTTAAGCTTGATGAAAACGAGGCTATTGTAGGCAACGGCACATGGCAGGTTACAAAAAGCGGCGATGTTTATACCATTATGGATAACACAGTTAAAAAGAACGACGCCGTGCTTTATGAGATTAACAACATTAAGGATTATAAGCTTTTTGCGTTGGGCGAGTATCTGTATGTAAATACACTGGACGGTGCAATGCAGCTTTTTATCGACGGCTCTAAAATGAAAAAATTCGGCTCGGGCGACATTATTGCCGCCCGTGGCAGATGGATTTACTATCAGAGCAAGGACAATAAGGTTGGCAACATGATAGTATATAAAATAGACATGGTGGAAGGCAGACAGCTTAACCTTTTCCAGGACACAATTACCACGGTAGAAATGATTGAGCCTGATGTGTTCCTGTTTACAGGTGAAAGCGGCAATGAGTATATCAACGAGCTTAATGAGGATAACGGATATTTTTATCACGAATGGCTCGGCACAGACCCTACCGAAGCTACAGAATAAAATGCAAGGAGGAAAAATATGAAAAAAGTTTTCAGCTTGGTTATTGCCCTTGTTATGGCCATATCAGTAATGCCTGCCATGGCAGAGGACGTAGTGTCAAAGGTTCTGATTAACGGCGAGGAAGCTACATTCAGTGTTCTTAACGGCTACGTGCCTGTAAGGGCATTTACAGACAGCATCGGTGCAAGCGTAAAATGGGATAACAGCGAAAGATGTGCAGTTGTTAACGACAGCGGTGTTGAAATCGTTATTCCCATCGGCCAGAAATGGGTACAGAGAGCAGGTCTTAAGCAGTCAATCGATAAGGAAAACATTATTATAAACGACCTTTCCTATATGCCACTTGATGCCCTTAAATGCTTCAACGCAACCTACGGTGGCGATGAAAGCTGTGTAACTATCGAAAAATCAGCCCTTGACGGAAAAATGGTTAAGCTTATATGTGGCGGAAAGGCACTCTCCTCCGACGAGGGAGGCGGTAGTGTTGTAATGGCTGAAATTAAAGAGGATGATGCACAGGTTTGGAAATTTACATCACGTGGCAGTGATGCATACCGTCTTGGTAACAAAAAGACCCAAAAGGCAATCGACGTGCCTTCCGACAGCAAGGAAGCGGGCAAGGCACTTATCCAGTATGGTATGACAGGCGGCGGCAACCAGAACTATGTTATGGTGCGAAATGCCGACGGTACATATTTTATCCAGTGCTACAACTCTAAGCTTTATATGACAGTAAGCGAGGACGGCACTATCACACAGGAAGAACTTACAGGCAATGACAACCAGAAGTTTACATTAGAGGTTGTAGGTGGCGGTGAGGTAAGCAGTACAGATGCAATTGCTCCCGATACCGAGAAATACCCATTAGACGGTAAATATGTAAAAGTAGACGGCGAAATTTACCGTGTTATCCGTGTTGGTGATGAATACAAGACAACAAACAAGAAAACAGGCGAAGATGCCACGATAGATTTAAAAAAGTTAACGACAGCAACACTTAACGACGCAAACTACGGCGAAAGTGATTTTGTGGGCGGTAAGTACATTACACTTACAATGAACGGAATGAACTTAATCGTTAATGAAGACACAAACGAAATCTGTCTGTCCGAAGATGCTTCCGATGTTGCAGTGTGGGAAGCGGTTGCAGTAGGAAGC
>JAFUJG010000215.1 GCA_017468215.1 Clostridia bacterium
CAACAAGCATAGAAACAGTATTGGAAGATATTCCTGCTAACATATCAACCGCAATGAGCGAGATGCCCGACACCTTATTAACAAGCTTAAAAACAGCCTTAGGTGAGACACCTTCTGCTGTGTGGGGCGTTCTGGGTGCTTTTATAGGTATTGTTGTTCTGATAGGACTGGTAATAGGCATTGCCTATTTTATACTGGGCAGCTTTGTTCAGGTGGGATATGCTAAGTTTAACCTTAACGCTGTAGACGGAGCAGCTATGTCGCTGGATAATCTGTTTTCGTATATATCACAGTGGAAACGCACGGCTCTGGCAAGCTTTCTGCAAAGCCTTTACATATTCCTCTGGTCGTGCTTGTTGGTTGTTCCGGGTATTGTGGCAAGCTACAGCTACGCCATGACAAAATATATCCTTGCAGAGGACGACACAATTTCGCCTAACGAGGCGATTACACGCTCCAAAGAGCTTATGCGTGGCAATAGGTGGCGGCTTTTCTGCCTTGAGTTCAGCTTTATAGGCTGGGCACTTCTTACCACGTTTACCTTTGGCGTGGGTAATTTGTGGCTTACGCCCTACACTCATGCTGCCGAAGCGGCATTTTACAGGCATATCACAGGCACAGAGGTTGTGGTGGATGCAGAACCTATAATTTTCTGAGATTTGTAAAACGGACCGTCGGGGACAGTGGACCCCTTCATAAAAAATAAAAGCAAGGGCAGACATTTTGTCTGCTCTTGCTTTTTATAATAGTGCATCTCTTGTTTATACATTGAAAAGGAAATGTACTATATCTCCGTCCTGCATTACGTATTCCTTACCTTCGCTCTTAACAAGGCCCTTTTCCTTTGCTGCTGCCATAGAGCCGCATGCCATAAGGTTGTCAAAGCTCACTACCTCGGCACGGATAAAGCCACGCTCAAAGTCGGTATGTATTTTACCTGCTGCCTGCGGTGCCTTTGTGCCTTCTGTAATAGTCCACGCTCTTACCTCGGGTGTACCTGCTGTAAGGTAGCTTATAAGACCCAGGAGCTTGTAGCTCTTTTTAATAAGACGGTCCAGCCCCGACTCGGAAAGACCCATTTCCTCCAAGAACATGCCCTTTTCGTCTTCTTCAAGCTGGCTGATTTCTTCCTCGATACGTGCAGAAATGGGGAGCACCTCGGCGTTGTCACGTGCGGCAATTTCTTCAACGGCTTTTACAAAGGGGTTATTTTCAATACCCGAAACAAAATCCTCCTCGGCAACGTTTGCCGCATAGATAATGGGCTTCATTGTAAGGAGACTTAAATCCTTTGCCATTTCCTTTTCTTCGTCACTAAGCTCAACGCTTCGTGCACTCTTTCCGCCCTCTAATGCTTCCTTTATTTTTACCCACATGTCAAGCTCAGATTGGTACTTTTTGTCGCCTCTGAGAGCCTTTGTAACACGGTCAATGCGCTTTTCAACGCTTTCTAAGTCAGCAAAGATAAGCTCAAGGTCAATGGTTTCAATGTCACGCACAGGGTCAACGCTGCCGTCAACGTGGATAATGTTACTATCATCAAAGCAACGTACAACGTGAACGATTGCATCAACCTCACGGATGTTTGCAAGGAACTTGTTGCCTAAGCCTTCACCACGGCTTGCACCCTTAACAAGACCTGCAATGTCAACAAATTCGATAATGGCAGGGGTGAACTTAACAGGGTTGTACATTTCACGGAGCTTGTCAAGGCGCTCATCGGGAACTGTTACAACACCTACGTTAGGCTCGATTGTGCAGAAGGGGTAGTTTGCACTTTCGGCACCTGCCTGTGTTATTGCGTTAAAAAGTGTGGATTTACCAACGTTGGGTAAACCGACAATACCAAGTTTCATAATATTTCAACCTTCCTTTGTGTGAAAATCGTTTTGGCGGGCGACCAATGGTCGCACCTACGAGTTGGAAAAAACTTCAAAATTCACTTTTTGTTAATAAAAAGTACATATCCAAAATATAATGTTATCATATCATAAATCCGAAGGCTTTGATGATATGATTTGTACATCGCTGTTTCCGAGCGGGCAAGGAAACTTTGGCGGTGCATACAATCCTGCGGAGCAATATAATAATAACATGTGATTATTATACACTTAAAAAAAAGATTTCACAACACTTTTTTTTTATGATATACTAAAAAGAGAAGAATTTTATCTCTTGAGGGAGGAAATTTTTATGAAAAAGACACCCAGAATCATGATTGTTGACGACGATGCCAATATCTGCGAGCTTGTAAGGCTTTATCTTGAAAAGGAAGGTTACGAGACCACAATTTGTCTTGACGGCGAAAAGGCACTTGCCGAATTTAAACGCTGTCAGCCCGACCTTGCCATACTTGACATTATGATGCCCAAGGTGGACGGCATCACCGTGTGCCGTGAAATAAGAAAAACAAGCGATATGCCTGTTATCATGCTCACTGCCAAGGGCGAAACCTTTGACAAGGTGTTGGGTCTTGAGCTGGGTGCTGACGACTATATCGTAAAACCCTTCGAGGGCAAGGAGCTTGTGGCAAGGGTTAAGGCTGTGCTGCGCCGCTACCTGAAGGATGAGGACGATGTAAAGATTATTGAGTATAAGGATTTGACCATTAATTTGTCAAACTACGAGCTGACAGTAGGCGGCAACGTGCTGGAAACACCCCCCAAGGAGCTGGAGCTTTTGTACTTTTTGGCATCGCACCCCAACCGAGTGTTCACACGTGAACAGCTACTTGAGGATGTGTGGGGCTTTGACTACTATGGCGACAGCCGAACAATTGACGTTCATGTAAAAAGGCTTCGTGAAAAGCTCGAAGGCTTTGAGGATGCATGGGAGTTAAGAACCGTGTGGGGCGTAGGCTATAAGTTTGAAGTGAAATAGCAGTTTACTTATATCGTGGCAGAAAGGCTGTGTGAATTAACATGAAAAAAACGCTTTTCCGTGAGATGTTTGTGTATAACATTGTGATTGTTATACTGTCAATGTCGCTCACGGCAGTAATGCTTTATACACAGTTGGGTGCATATTTCAAATCATCAATTTACAAAACCCTTGACTCCAGAGCAGAGCAGGTTGCAAAGATGAGTGCATATCTGATAGATGCAGGCGGAGGCATGGAGCATGCCATCGGCTTGAAAGAGGTTATGAGCCTTATCGGTCACGATGAGGGACAAGGCTTTATCATTGCTGATAAAAACGGCAAAATGGTGGTTAATGTAGGCTTTGCGTATGGCCAGATAACAGCACAGAACATTGAATACGGCGAGCTCGTTGACAGTATTGAGGGCGAAACCGTTGCCAGAGAGGGTAATTTGGGCGGAGTTTTTAAAAACAAGCTTTTGTATGTGACAACCCCCTTGTGGACAAAGCGTGGCATCGAGGGCGTGGTTATTGTGTGCAGCACGGTGCCTTACATACAGAACATGCAGCTGGGCGTAATGCGGATGTTCTTCTGGGCGGTGTGCTTTGTTATAATGCTCACCCTTCTGGTGGCGGCGTGGCTGTCACAGCGGATATCCAAGCCTGTAAAGGAAATGACCCTTGTGGCACGGCGTATTGCATCGGGCGATTTTTCTCAAAGGGTAAGCTGCGATGCCGAGGGCGAGCTGGGGATACTGTCGGCAAGCTTTAACCAGATGACCGCCTCACTTGCCGAGATGGACGAGGTGCAATCCAGCTTCATAAGCGACGTAAGCCACGAGCTGAGAACGCCTATGACCATTATTTCGGGCTTTGTTGACGGCATTTTGGACGGAACAATCCCGCACGAGGAGCATAAAAAATATCTCGAAATTGTGCTCAGCGAAATCAAGCGGCTTAACCGCCTTGTAAACGACCTGCTGGAAATGAGCAGGCTTAACAGCGGTAAAATTGAACTTAAAATGGTGCCCTTTGACATTGCCGAAAGCATGCGAAAGGCTATCGTTGCCTTTGAGCAGGGGATTAACGAAAAGAAGGTTGACGTAGAGGTTGACTTTGAAAACGATACAATGATGGCTTTGGGCAATTCGGACTCTATATACCGTGTAATTACAAACATTCTGGATAATGCGGTTAAGTTCACTCCCGAGGGCGGCAGGATAGGCATAAAAATCAGAACAGAAGGCGGAAAGGTTAAGCTTTCTGTTGAAAATTCCGGCAACGGGCTCAGCGAAAAAGAGCTTAAGCATATCTGGGACAGATTTTACCAGGCAGATAAGGCCCGAAGTGCATCACGGCGTGGCGCAGGGCTGGGGCTGTATATTGTTAAAAACATTATGAACGCACACGACAATTTAATCTATGCCGAAAGTAAAGAAGGCGAATGGACAAGATTTACTTTTGAATTAGACAGCGTAAAGAACAAATAAAGGACGGCATTGCCGTCCTTTATTTGTTCGGTGAAATCGCTATGCGATGAAATTTTGCACATAGTGCAAAGTGAAATTCGCTCCAAGGAGCGAGTTAATGAAAAAAACTCCGCAAAAGCGGAGTTTGATTATTATTGCAGAGGCGACTGCGAATCACCCGCAATCCGCAAAATAAACCTACAAACGGACAGTCGAGGGCGCCTGTCCCTACAAATAGAGGCAAAAAGGGCGGCAAAATGCCTCCGCTTTTGCGGAGGCGTTGTGTAGTTGTTTTCTGTTAAGAAATCTTCAAGGATGCTGATAC
>JAFUJG010000216.1 GCA_017468215.1 Clostridia bacterium
CTTGTTCTTTGCGTGAACCTTGAGAATTT
Organism: Clostridia bacterium; assembly: GCA_017468215.1. Classification (GTDB taxonomy): domain Bacteria; phylum Bacillota; class Clostridia; order UMGS1883; family UMGS1883; genus RGIG1927. The sequence goes on from JAFUJG010000216.1 coordinate 30, forward strand.
CCTCTCTGCCCTTTATGTCGGGATAGTTGACAGTTACCTGACGGTCGAAATGGCCGGGACGGAGAAGCGCCGGGTCAAGAATGTCGGCACGGTTTGTTGCAGCAATAATGATAATGCCCGAGTTTGTGCCAAAGCCGTCCATTTCAACAAGCAGCTGGTTTAAGGTTTGCTCTCTTTCGTCGTGGCCGCCGCCAAGACCTGTACCACGCTGTCTGCCTACGGCGTCGATTTCGTCTATGAAGATAATAGCAGGAAGGCTCTTTCTTGCCTGCTCGAACAAGTCTCTCACTCTGGAGGCACCTACGCCCACGAACATCTCAACAAAGTCAGAACCGCTCATTGAGAAGAAGGGCACCCCTGCCTCACCTGCAACAGCCTTTGCAAGAAGGGTTTTACATGTACAGGGAGGGCCTACCAGAAGCACGCCCTTGGGGATTCTTGCACCTAAGGATGTAAACTTTCTGGGGTCACGCAAAAAGTCTACAATTTCACTAAGCTCTTTCTTTTCCTCGTCAACACCTGCAACGTCTGCAAATGTAACTCTCTTTCCGTTTTCGTCGGGAGACTTTGCCTTGCTCTTGCCAAAGCCGCCCATGCCCTTGCCGCCCTGTGACTGGCGGAAAGCAAATACCCAGAAAGCTATAATAACAATAAACATAATAACGGAAGGAAGCATGGATACCCACCAGGATACGCTGTCGGGCTCAGGTGTTGACACCTTAAGCTTACCCGAGGCAACCTGCTCGGATATCATCTGGCCTACCTCGCCCTCGTATATCCAGTAACGGCCGGGTATATCCACAACTGCCACATCACCGTTTACGTATTTTACGTTAGCTTTTGTTTCGTGCAGCTCAAGCTCTGCCACAGTACCTTCACGGAGCTGGTTTACCAGGTCCGAATAAACAATTTTATCAACCGGCGGCTGAGACTGGAAAACGCTTGCCAGCAATAAAACAACAGCTACAAAGGCTACTATAAAGCCTAAATTCTTAAATCCTTTTTTCAATCGACTTGCCTCCTTGGCTTACTTTTCATAGATTTCGCTCTTAAGCACGCCCACAAAGGGGAACTGACGGTATCTGTGGTCATAGTCCAAGCCGTAGCCTACTGCGAATTTGTTGGGGATATCGAAACCTATGTACTTGGGTTTTAAATCAACAACCCTTCTTTCGGGCTTGTCAAGGAAGGTACAGATTTCAACGCTTCTTGCACCTTCGTCCATAAGCACCTTTGTAACAGCAGAAAGTGTTCTTCCTGTGTCAACAATGTCCTCAACGATAAGTATGTCCTTATCCTTTACGTTAAAGCCTCTACCCTTTATTATATCCACTTTTCCTATTGATTCTGTGCCTTCGTAGCTGGATGCAAAAATGCACATAACTCTTGCAGGAACACTAAGTGCTCTTACGATGTCTGCCGCAAACATGAAGCTGCCTGTTAAAACAGTCATAACGCAAACCTCTTTGCCCTCGTAGTCACGGCTGATTTCCTCGCCAAGCTCCTTAACTCGCCTTTTGATTTGCTCCTCGCTTACAAGGATTTCATCAATAACGTCGTTAATGTTGTTCATCTTATCCATTTTTTACCCCACTTTCCGCAGTGTTACTTTCTTTTGTACTCTGCAATA
>JAFUJG010000217.1 GCA_017468215.1 Clostridia bacterium
ATTCTTGCTGTTATTTCCTTGTGCGGCTATGAAGGCTATTTTAAACCATCAGACTGTATTATATGGGCACTGGTTATTCTGCTTTCGCTGTTTATAATGTTTTCGATTTCAACATTTTCGGCAATGTGCACAGGCAACAGTTTTGCACTTATTGTGATTAACGCTATCTTTATCTTTGCACCTCTTTTTATTGCAAGCATAGCAGAAACAATTCTTGTAGAGTTTTTGTTCGGCTACACCTACGATCGAGGCTTTTTAAGCTTTGCCGAGGCCATTAATCCTGCTGTATTCATAGGTGATTGCGGAGAGAGAATAAGCCGCATGGAGCCTATAAATGTCACAAAGCTGATAGTGTTTCTTGCCGTTGCAGTTATACTTTATATAGCAGGCTATCTCCTTTACAAGTACCGTCACTCGGAAACAAGCGAGGAGGTTGCAGGCTTTAAGGTATTAAACCCTGTATTCAAGTATTTTGTTACCTTCTCGGGAACATTGGCTGTATTTTCACTTTTCCTTGAATTCATTGCAGGAAAGCCTGTACTTTTTACCTTTATAGTTATTCTTGCAAGCATAATTTTCTACTTCGGCAGTGAAATGATACTTAAAAAGACTGTTAAGGTATGGCATACCTACAAGGGCTATCTTGTGTTTGGTGCAGTGTTCTCGGCTTTGGTGCTTTTTGTGGGTCTTACAAGCGTGTGCGGCTACGAAACATACGTGCCCGATATTGATGATGTTGAAAGCGTTGCAATTTACAACTACTATTATCTCGACGAGGAGCCCTTTACGGTTAACACCGAGCTTAATCAGTACATTATCGATGTTCACCATGACCTTGTTAAAAAGGAAAACATATCCATCCTTAACCACTACGATTATCAGGACACAAGAATACACATCTCATACAAGCTTAAAAACGGTAAAACCATCTCTCGCCGTTATGGCGTATCCATTGCCGAGCGTAACCGTATTATGACTAAGGTACACAGCTATCCTGAGTACCGCAAAGTAAACTACAGCGTTTTTAATAAAAACATTAAAGAAATCCATGACATTTCAATCGGCGGCTTTGGTATAAATGAGACCCAGGCTGAATTAAAGGAGCTTTTTGAGTGCATAAAGCACGACTTTAATCTGGTAAGCTACGAGGAGCTTGTGGCAGATGGTCGCTATTGCTATGTATATTTTGTTTCGGATGAGCCTACAACCTGGGTGCAAGCCAAGGATGAGTTTGTAATGGAGTATTACGCAGACATAAACTTCAATATAACACCCTATTTTAAAAATACCATCCACTGGTTAAAGGAACACGGCTATATGGATGTGGTGGTAAACATTATTGATGGTGACAAGGGCTTTGAGGAGCTTATACTTGAAGATGCAGACAGCATCCGCCTCTCATATTATGACGATAAAACCCTTGTAGAGTGCGAAATAACCGATAAAGAAGACATTGATGCAATCAGGAAAATATTGAGCGGCTACTACGTTACAAGAGAAAGCTACAGAGACTATGACGACGATGTTGCAATTGCCTTTGACGGCGTGTGGTTATGCCCATCACTTGACGGCTACGGAACTTTCAGGCTCAGTAACACCGATATGTACATGACCGTGACAAACGAGGCAAAAACCAAGTTCAATACAATCGTCGCAAAATACGGTCTGGTTTTACCCTAAGGCAGGGATGATTTTATGAAAAAAGCAATTAGTATTTCACTGCCGTATCTGTTTGCGGTAGTATGGTTTTTGTACTGCCTGAGCGAAATAGAAGCATCGGTTTTAAATCATTTTGGCCACGAATGGTGCGTTATTAATTCATATGCCCTGGCAACGGCGGCAATTGTTGTAATGATTCTTGCCCGACTTTTCAAAAAAGAGGTTTATCAGTACTACTTTGTACCTGTTGTTTTCTTCTGGTGCGGTTACATTCTTGATATTGTAGGAATGAATATAAATTGCTGCCCCTCGCCTTAAAGGAGGTACTAAATGAAAAAAGCAATTAAAATCATGGGCACTATACTTGTATCTGTTTTAATTCTTAATATTTCAGTTTTTTATATATGCAGGCACGGCTGGAGGCTTTTTGGATTTGATATGTGCGAAAATCCGGATATGCTGTATATTGAGCAGGTTTATGTAACTGAAGACGGTGTACATATAGCAGGCAATACCATGAGCAGTGCGTCCTCTTATGTGGGTTATACCTACGAAATAAAGGATAACACGTTATTTTTGGGAATAAAGCAAAATTTACTGTTTGGGTTTATAAGCAGGATAGGTACGTATTCAGTTGAAATAAAAGACGATTTAAAAAATGTTGAAGCGATATGCTTACTGGGCGGAGATAATATAAGTAAATGCATCTGGTCTGTCCAAGATGCTGATAAATAGTGCAGAAAAAGGCTTAAACCATACTATATTGGGTGATGTAATGAAAAAGACTGTTTGTATTGTTTTTGGAAGTGCTTTTTTACATTTGTGTATTTGCATTATCGAATGGCTTCTGTGGAATTTTATCCACGGCATGAATGGTTTTGATGGTTACAATCTGTATGAAAAATTGTTCTTCCTTCTGCTTTTTACATTAACTGTAATGTCGGTATTCTCTTTAATTAGGGGAGAAAATGCGATTGCTAATGCAATAATCTTTTGGTTGACATTTGCATTTTTTGATAGAATAATCGCCTTAAGGATACTGATTGCTGAGCTGACGGATAACTCTTATGTATACACACCTAATTTCTTAGGGGATGACATCTGGGCGGTATGTTACATGGGCTGTATTATCGCAACAATTATAACAGCTGTTGTTATAATGTTTAAGAATATTAACAAGTAAGGTGGATTACGTTCATAGGCTTGGGTGAACGTAGGCGCAGTTAAAAAGAGCTGTTGCAATATTGCAACAGCTCTTTTTATATTACCTGCATTTTATTAAGTTCGTAAAATTTACCCCTTTTGTCAATAAGCTCGTCAAAGGTACCACACTCAGCACATGTACCCGAGTCAATAACTGCAATACGGTCTGCATTACGTATTGTAGAAAGGCGATGTGCAACAATAAAGGTTGTACGGTCCTTACAAAGGTTATCAATAGCAGTTTGTATTTTCTTTTCGCTTATAGTGTCAAGAGCACTTGTGGCCTCGTCCAGAATAATAATTTTTGGGTTTCGGATAAGGGCACGTGCAATACTGATTCGTTGTCTTTGTCCGCCCGAGAGGTTGGAGCCGTGCTCGTTAATATGTGTTTCCAACCCTTGGGGGAGGGATGATACAAGCTCTGTTAAGTTTGCAGCTTCAATTACATCTGCAAGGCGTTTGTCATCAACATCCGCAAGACCGTAGGTTATGTTGTCACGCAATGTGCCTGTAAACAGTATTGTGTTCTGGGGAACCACTGCAAGATAATTACGGAACGAGTTAAGATTTATTTGTGTTATATCGTTTCCG
>JAFUJG010000218.1 GCA_017468215.1 Clostridia bacterium
CGATCATAGAAACGATACTTATCGCTTCTGAAAACTTCAACCATGCCCATGTCACCAAGGGTAACACTACCGCCCATTGCGATAGAACTTCCTTCGGGGATAGTATCAATAATCATCTGCTTTGCTTCATCGCAGTTTTCAGCATAGCGGGCAATGTAGCCCTTGTCGTTTAAAATTTCAACAATTTCCTTTGCAATCTGCTGACACTGCCATTTTCTTGCCCAATGCATATGTATCCTCCTTTTAGTCGGATAGGGAATAAGTAATAGTGAATAAGGAATAGGTGCGGTAGCTTTTATTTTCCTTATTCGCTTTTACTGTATCAAAAGAATTTCGCAAGCGAAATTCCACCAAACTTCTTCCCTCTTCCTTTTTACTTCTTCCTTATAAAACAAATGAATTACTTCAGTTCATTTGTTTTGCAGTGGTCCATATCGTCAAAGTCCTGGTTTTCGCCAACCATGCCCCAGATAAAGGTGTAGCAATGTGTGCCAACGCCTGAGTGGATAGACCAGGAGGGAGAAATAACAGCCTGCTCGTTATGCATAACGATGTGGCGTGTTTCCTGGGGCTGACCCATAAGGTGGAATACTGCTGCATCCTCGGGAAGGTCGAAGTAAAGGTAAACTTCCATTCTTCTTTCGTGAGTATGGCAGGGCATTGTGTTCCACATGCTGCCTTCTTCAAGCTTGGTAAGGCCCATGGAAAGCTGACATGTCTTTAAAACAGCAGGGTGAATGTACTGGTAAATAGTTCTCTTGTTGCTGTCTTCCATAGAGCCGATAGGACGCTTGTTAGCCTTTTCCATATCAATAAATACTGTGGGATATGTTGTGTGAGCAGGTGCACTGTTAAAGTAAAACTTTGCAGGGTTTTTACAATCGTCACTTTCAAAAACTACATCCTTTGTACCCATACCAACATATAAGCCGTCCTTATTGCCGAGCTTATATTCAACACCGTCCAGTGTAACCTTACCGGGTGCACCGATGTTGATAATACCTAATTCACGTCTTTCAAGGAAATATGCCGCACGGAGCTCATCGCCGGCTTCAAGCTTTAAAGCTTCTGCTCCGGGTGTAGCACCGCCAACAATAATTCTGTCAACATGAGAATAAACTGTGTTAATCTTACCTGTTTCAAAAAGGTTTTCGATAAGGTAATGACCTCTTAATTCTTCGGTAGTATAAAACATGGCATCATTAGGATGCGTATCGTATCTTACTTCCATTTGTTTTCTCCTTTTAATTAAAATGGGCAGACAGGCTGTTGCCTGCCTGCCGCAGTTTTTTGTCTTTTACGGTTGTTTACCTATATACGCCAAAATACCGCCGTCAACGTAAAGCACATGACCGTTTACAAAGTCAGATGCATCACTTGCAAGGAATACTGCAGGACCAACAAGGTCTTCAGTTTTACCCCAACGAGCAGCAGGTGTCTTACCGATGATGAAAGCATCAAAGGGATGACGGCTACCGTCAGCCTGTCTTTCACGGAGAGGAGCTGTCTGGGGTGTTTCGATATAGCCGGGGCCGATACCGTTACACTGAATGTTCTGTTCGCCGTATTCGGAACAGATGTTTCTTGTAAGCATCTTAAGACCGCCCTTAGCAGCTGCATAAGCGGAAACTGTTTCACGGCCAAGCTCACTCATCATAGAGCAGATGTTGATAATCTTACCGTGACCCTTCTTAATCATGGAAGGAATAACTGCCTTTGCGCAGATGAAGGGAGCGTTAAGGTCAACATCGATAACCTGGCGGAAATCAGCAGCGCTCATTTCGCACATAGGAATACGCTTGATGATACCTGCGTTGTTAACCAAGATGTCGATAACGCCAACTTCTTCTTCGATTTTTGCTACCATAGCGTTAACTGCATCTTCGTCAGTTACGTCACAAACATAA
>JAFUJG010000219.1 GCA_017468215.1 Clostridia bacterium
ATCAAAAGGCGGCTGACTTAAAGATGCAGGAATGCTCTATTCAGCAGTCTATTGATAAAATTACTTCCGAAATGGAGGATGTTTATCTCACTGTTGAGGATATCGCAACAGTAATTGAGCTGCAGACAAAAATCCCGGTTAAGAAAATAACCCAGGAGGAGACAAAGAGGCTTTTAGAGCTTGAGGAAAACCTTCATAAACGTATTATCGGTCAGAACGATGCTGTCAATGCGGTTGCAAGAACAATCCGAAGAAAAAGGGCGGCACTTTCTAAAAAGAAGCGTCCTGCAAGCTTCATATTTGTAGGCCCCACGGGTGTAGGTAAAACCGAAACAGTTAAGGCGTTGGCTTGCGAGCTTTTTGAGAGCGAGGAGGCTTTAATCCGTGTTGACATGACAGAGTACATGGAAAAGCATGCGGTAAGCCGTCTTATAGGCTCACCTCCGGGATACGTGGGCTATGATGATGCAGGTCAGCTTACCGAAAAGGTAAGAAGAAAGCCCTACTCGGTAATCCTTTTTGACGAAATTGAAAAGGCACATCCCGATGTGATGAACATTATGCTCCAGATTCTTGACGATGGCAGAGTAACAGACAGCCACGGTAAGGTTGTAAGCTTTGAAAACACAGTTATCGTAATGACAAGTAATGCAGGCAGCAGCTATTCCTCCTCGGCTTTGGGCTTTTCAAAAACAGTTGAGGATGCATCACGAACACGTGCGATGGAGGCTCTTAAAAAGTTTTTACGTCCCGAGTTTTTAAATCGTGTGGATGAGGTTATAGTGTTTAACCCTTTAACAAAGGATGAGCTTATCGAAATTGTGGATCTGATGATAGACGAAATACACTCCATGGCAAATGAACGAGGCATGAGCTTTACGGTTACAGAAGATGTTAAGGAAATGCTCTGTGAAAAAGGCTTTGACAGTGCAATGGGTGCAAGACCTCTCAGACGGCTTGTGGCACGTGAAATTGAAGACCGGCTTGCAGAGTGCATCATACGCTCTGACAGACGCAGCAATTTTGCCTTTGAGGTTGAAAACGGAGAAATTGTGTTAAAATAAAAAAAGGAACGGGAAACCGTTCCTTTTTTGTTTACTTACAATTAACCACAGCATACTTTCACAGTTAACCCAAGGACGCATACAATGTAGGTGTACCCAGGAAAAACAAAAAATTAAGGAGTGACTTATTATGAAAAGATTTTTAGCAGTTTTGATGACAGCTCTTACGGTAACAGCATGCCTGGCAGGCTGTGGAGAAACTACAAACGAAATAGCTACCGGTGCGGCAAAAACTGTGTTGAGCGGTACTGTTACCACAGACGGCTCTACAAGCATGGAAAAGGTGATAGGTTTTCTTTCTGAAGCTTACATGGAAGAAAACAGTAAGGTTAAGGTTACATATAATCCTACTGGCTCGGGCAGCGGCATCCAGGCAGTTATGGAGGGCAGATGCGACATCGGTCTTTCAAGCCGTAATCTTAAGGCAGAAGAAGCCCAGGCTCTTACAGGCACAGTAGTTGCTATTGACGGTATTGCCGTAATTGTTAATCCCGACAACCCCGTTGGTGACCTTACAGTTGAGCAGATTGGCGCTATTTACCGTGGCGAAATTACAAACTGGAGCGAGGTTGGCGGTAATGACGGTCCCATTGTTCTTATCGGGCGAGAAGCGGCTTCGGGTACACGTGACGGCTTTGAGTCTATTACAAAAACTGAAGATTTATGCAAATACACACAGGAACTTACCAGCACCGGTGATGTTGTGCAGACTGTTGCATCAAACCCCAATGCAATCGGTTATGCCTCACTTGCAAGCGTTAAGGAAAGCGTTAAGGCTGTGAGCGTTGAAGGCGTAGTACCCTCCAACAAAACCATTCAGAACGGAGAATACAAAATTCAGCGTAACTTTGTATTTGTTACAAAAAAGAACGGAGAAATGAGCGCAGCGTGTGAAAACTTTTTCAACTTTGTAATAAGCGGCGAGGCTGACGAATGGATTATAGCCGCAGGGGCAGTTCCCGTGGCAAGATAAGGTGAAACCATGAAAAGAGTAGCAAGCTTTATCGAAAAAACAATGAGTGCAATCTTCACTGTGTGCGGATTTCTGGCGGTAGGTTTTGTTGTTCTCATCACCGGGTTTTTAATTGTATCGGGTTTGCCTGCCATAGGCAAAATAGGAATAGTCGAATTTTTGTTCGGAAGGGTGTGGGCATCTACTGCGTCGCACCCTTCCTATGGCATTTTACCTTTTATACTGACCTCAGTGTACGGAACGGCAGGTGCAATTATACTTGGCGTACCTTTGGGGCTTTTATGTGCAATATTTATTGCAAAAATGGCATCAAAGCGTGTGGGGGTTGCTGTACGCAGTGCTGTTGACCTTTTAAGCGGAATTCCGTCAGTTGTGTACGGTCTTGTGGGCATGATTATAATTGTTCCTTTTGTGAGAGAAACCTTTAACCTGCCCGACGGTGCAAATTTATTTTCGGCAATTATTGTGCTGGCGGTTATGATACTGCCTTCGGTTATATCTGTGTCGGAAACTGCTATAAGGGCTGTTCCCAAAGAATATGAAGAAGCATCGCTGGCACTTGGGGCAACAAAAACGGAAACTGTTTTTAAGGTTATTGTCCCCAGTGCCAAAAGCGGAATTTTAACCTCTGTTGTTCTCGGCATAGGCAGAAGTGTCGGTGAGGCTATGGCGGTTATGATGGTGTCGGGAAATGTTGCAAATATGCCCTCTCTTTTTAAAAGTGTAAGATTTCTGACAACGGCGGTTGCAAGCGAAATGAGTTATTCCTCCGGATTGCAAAGAGAGGCACTATTTTCAATTGCACTTGTGCTTTTTGTGTTTATACTGATAATTAATCTTGTATTGAACTTGGTTGTGAAAAAGGAAAGTGAGTAGGCATGAAAGAAAAAATATCAATATCACGGAAAATAAGGTCTGCACTTTTAAATATTCTGATGTATGCCTCGTGTGCTGTTATATGTGCCGTGCTTGTAGGTGTTATAGGATACATCATTTGCCGAGGAGCCGGTAATGTGACGATGGAGCTTCTTACAAGTAAGCCCAGCCTTCTTAAAGGCACGGTAGGTATTTTGCCAAATATACTTAATACGCTGTACATAATTATTATGACACTTGTACTTGTTCTGCCTTTGGGCGTGGGTGCTGCCATTTATCTGAATGAGTATGCAAAAAACAAAAAGGTTGTCAGGCTGATTGAAATAGCAACAGAAACCCTTTCGGGAATTCCGTCAATTATTTACGGTCTTGTGGGTATGCTGATTTTCGTTCAGTTTGCTCATCTTGACACGAGCCTTATTGCCGGTAGCTTTACATTGGTTATAATGACACTGCCCACCGTTATCCGTACAACCCAGGAAAGCCTGAAAACAGTTCCTAACGGATACCGTGAGGGTGCGTTAGCTTTAGGCGCAGGCAAATGGTACACAATAAGAAGTGTTGTTCTGCCCGGCTGTGTTGACGGCGTTGTTACAGGGTGTATTTTGTCTGTAGGAAGAATTGTGGGTGAAAGTGCAGCACTTTTATTTACAGCGGGTATGGCAAATGAAATACTGGGAATGTTTGAATTTTTCAAACCTAAAATGGCAGGCTCTACTCTTACTGTTGCACTGTATATGTATGCAAAAGAGCGTGGTGAGTTTGAAATCGCATTTGCCATTGCTGCAATACTCCTTGTGCTGACATGTGCCATAAATATTTTGTCAAAGCTGTCGGCACATTTGCTCAAAAAGAAAGGGTGTGGTAAGTGATGAAAATAATTACTGCGAAAAATCTTAATTTATGGTATAATAACGGTGCGGTACATGCACTGAAAAATATTAACATTTCTCTGCCTGAAAGAGAAATTACAGCACTTATAGGCCCCTCAGGCTGCGGGAAATCCACTTTTTTAAAATGCCTTAACCGAATGAATGATTTGGTTGAGGGCTGTAAAATAGAAGGCGAGATTACCATAGATGGCGTTGATGTTTACAAGAATATGGATGCCAGCATCCTTCGGAAAAGGGTGGGCATGGTTTTTCAGAAGCCTAATCCTTTCCCCATGAGTATATATGATAACATTGCATACGGACCCAGAATCCACGGAGTAAAATCAAAGGTTAAGCTTGATGAGATTGTTGAAAGGTCACTTAAACAGGCGGCTATATGGGACGAGTGTAAGGACAGGCTGAAAAAAAGTGCCCTCGGTATGAGCGGTGGTCAGCAACAAAGGCTTTGCATAGCACGTGCATTAGCTGTTGAACCCGAGGTTTTGCTTATGGATGAGCCTACCAGTGCTTTAGACCCCATTTCAACCTCTAAAATAGAAGACCTTGCAATTGAGCTGAAAGAAAAGTATACTATAGTTATGGTGACGCATAACATGCAACAGGCAGCAAGAATAGCAGACAAGACTGCGTTCTTTCTTTTGGGTGAGGTTATAGAGTATGATAACACCGAAGCAATGTTCGCCAATCCTCGTGATAAAAGAACAGAAGATTATATTACAGGAAGGTTTGGTTGATTATGCGTAACAGATTTGAAAGAGAGTTTGAAACTCTTAACAGTGAAATCATAACAATGGGTGCTCTTTGTGAGGAAGCAATTGAAAACAGTATTAAATATTTGTTTGAGGGCAATGAACAGCTGAAAGATGTTATTGTTGATACCGAAAAGCAGATTAACGGCAAGGAAAGAGATATTGAAGTTCTTTGCATGAAGCTTTTAATGCAGCAGCAGCCTGTTGCCGGAGACCTGAGAGTTATTTCTTCGGCACTTAAAATGATTTCTGACATGGAAAGAATAGGCGATCAGGCATTGGATATTGCATCCATGGCAATTTATGTTGAGAAAAGTGGCATACAGACAAAGGTACATATTGCAGACATGGCAAATGCAACAATGAAAATGGTAGGTGACAGCATTGAGTCCTTTGTGAAAAAGGATATCGAGCTGGCGTATAAAGCTATAGAATGTGATGATACGGTGGATGGGCTTTTTAACAAGGTCAAAAGCGAGCTTGTAGAAGCAGTCGCAAACGGAGCAGATAACGGCGAAGCATTGGTTGACCTTGTGATGATTGCAAAATATTTTGAGAGAATAGGTGACCACGCCGAAAATATTGCCGAATGGGTAATTTATTCCATTACGGGAGAGCACGTATAAAATGGAGATGAGTGTATGATTTATTTGGTAGAAGACGATGTTAATATCCGTAAGCTTGTTTGCTATGCTCTTTCCAAGGAAGGGTATAAGGTGGTGGAATTCCCCGATGGAACAGAGCTTGAAAAGGCTTTGAATGAAAATATTCCCGAGCTTGTTATATTGGATATAATGCTTCCCGGAACAGACGGATTACAGATACTCAGAAGAATACGAGAGGAAATTAAGTGGAAGGATATCCCTGTTGTTATGCTGACGGCAAAATCAAGCGAGTTTGATATTGTTACAGGGTTGGATGCGGGTGCTGACGATTATATACCTAAGCCCTTTGGAATGACGGAATTTATGGCACGTGTACGTGCGGTTCTGCGCCGATATGAAAAAACAAAGACAAATACAGAATATAAAATTGGTGATTTATATGTAAATCCCGAAAAGCATATTGTTACAGTTTCAGGTGAGGATATTACACTGTCCTATAAGGAATATTTGCTCTTGCTTGCACTTTTAGAGGCAGAGGGTAAGGTTGTGAACCGTGAAGCTTTGTTAACAGGCATATGGGGCGAGTTTTATGACGAGTCGAGAACACTGGATGTGCATATACGCAAGCTTAGGGTTAAGCTTAAGAGTGCAGGTGAAATGATTCAAACCGTAAAGAATATCGGCTACAAGCTCGGAGGTGGCATGCATGAATAAACGCATATTTATTGCCTGCTTTACTACCTCATTGCTTGCTGTATTGATAAGCGTGGGGCTCATATTCGGCGTGTTGTTCGGTCAGTCCGAGGACCAGATTTTTAAAGAGCTTAAAAGTGAGGCAACCTATATTGCACATGCTGTCAAGGTACAGGGGATAGGTTATATTGAAAATTTTAAAGGGGCAGACAAGCGAATAACACTTGTTGACTCAAACGGTATAGTTATAACAGACACATCTGCTGATGCAAGCGTGCTTGACAACCATCTTGAGCGAGAAGAAATTGTTCAAGCAATGACTAAGGGCAGCGGCGAAAGTACACGTTATTCTGACACACTTATGACGAAAACGCTCTATTATGCACTTCGCCTTGATGACGGACGTATTTTGCGTGTCTCTGCAACGCAAAGCTCTGTTATTATGACCTTGTGGGGCTTGGTACAGCCCTTAATTCTGATTATACTGATGGCTATGGCTGTTTCCTTCTTCCTTTCAAAAAGGGTGTCAAGGGCTATTGTAAAACCCATAAATAATCTTGATTTGGAAAACCCTTCAAATAATGTTATTTATGATGAGCTTACACCTCTTTTGAGAAAAATGTCGGCACAAAAGATTACCATTGGTCAACAAATCAGAGATGCACGTCAAAAGCAGGAGGAATTCAGGCTCATAACCGAAAACATGAGTGAAGGCCTCATTATTACAGATGCTTACAACAATGTTCTTACCTACAACAGTGCTGCATTGAAGCTTTTGGAGATTGATAAGATAACCTCAACAAATGTGTTGTCGCTCAACAGAAAAAGAAGCTTCCGTGAGGCACTTGAAAAGGCTCTTTCCGGTGAAAGAGCACAGCGAACAATGACTATTGAGGATAAAAGCTACGATATTATTGCTACCCCTGTATATGAAGACGGCAGAATTATAGGTGCGGTAATTGTCATTGTAGACGTTACCGAAAGGGAACAGCGAGATGCCTTAAGACGTGAGTTTACAGCAAATGTTTCACACGAGCTGAGAACGCCGCTTACATCTATTTCGGGCTTTGCCGAAATGATAAAGCAAGGCGATATGCCTATGGAAACAGTTGTGGACTTTTCCCGTTCAATTTATGATGAGGCACAAAGACTCATCGGTCTTGTATCAGATATTATAAAAATAACCACAATGGAGGAAAAGGGAGATGATTCTGAGATAGAAGATGTAGAGCTTTTTTCGCTTGCCGAGCATGTAATCGGAAGCCTTGAGCCCATTGCAAAAAAGAGGGGAATACAATTATCCGTTGAAGGCGATAAGTGCATTGTGAAGGGCTCAGGAAAAATCATAAAAGAAATAGTTTACAACCTTTGCGATAATGCAATTAAGTACAATAAGGAGAACGGAAAGGTTATTGTGACCGTCACAAACGGTGAAAAAGCAAGCATAGCTGTTGAAGATACAGGAATAGGTATCCCGCTTGCACATCGGGAGCGAATTTTTGAGAGGTTTTACAGGGTTGATAAGAGCCATTCAAAGGAAATAGGCGGAACAGGACTTGGCTTGTCAATAGTAAAGCACGGTGTGCTTTTCCATAACGCAGAAATCCTGCTGGAAAGCAGTGAGGGAAACGGTTCAAAATTTACGGTAATATTTTAAAAAGGAGCTGTTGCTATCAGCAACAGCTCTTTTTGTTGTTTTCAATGGCAGAAAATACTTTCTTGGTCTAAAGAGCCTGATTGCTCATATAAATGGAAGCAAGGGAGGCTTAGCCATGAAGGATTATATATCTGAGCGTGCAAGAATGCTCGCTTGTTACATAATAGAGAACGAGGCAACCGTGAGAGAAACTGCAAAAAAATTTTCGCTGTCAAAGTCAAGCGTTCATAAGGATGTTACCGCACGGCTTGAAAAAATCAGCCCTGCACTGGCAACGGAGGTAAAAAAGGTTTTGGAGCACAACAAGGAGGAAAGGCACATACGGGGCGGTTTGGCAACAAAGAAAAAATACGAACTGATTAAGGCGAGGGAAGCCAATTGCTGAATTTATTGTGCTTGCACGTTAAATTCAATGGCGTGTGCAACAGAAGGGATACTTTCGCCCTGAAGGGAGAGGGTGGGGCTCATCAATGCACCTGTTGCAATAAAGAGAACACGGTGAAGATGCAGCTTTTGCATTTCGGGCAAAATATAGCCTGCAAGCATCGAAGCACTGCAGCCGCAACCCGAACCGCCCGAGTGAACATCCTGCTTGTTTGAATCAAAAATCATACATCCGCAGTCATCGTATACAGAGTCTATGTTGATATGATATTCCTGCTTTAATAAATCAGAGGCAACCTTTTTGCCCAGGTGTCCCAAATCTCCTGACAGGATAAGGTCGTAGTCACCGGGTTTTGACCCTGTTGCCGAAAGGTGGCGTGCAAGGGTGTCACAAAAGGCTGGTGCCATGGCACAGCCCATGTTATTGGCGTCACATACTCCTGCGTCGATAACCTTACCCACGGTGGCATGGGTTATATACGGACCTTTGCCATGCCCGGAAAGAACAACGCTTCCGGAGCCTGTAACGGTCCACTGGGAGGAGGGAGGACGCTGGGAACCGTACTCCAAGGGAAATCGGAACTGTTTTTCGCTCCCGCAAAAATGGCTCGAGGTGGCGGCAACGGCGGTTGAACCGTTGGAGGCTAAAAGCGATGCAATAAAAAGGCTTTCTGCCATGGTTGAACATGCTCCGTAAAGCCCAAGAAAGGGAATAGCCAGTCCTCGTGCGGCATAGCCGGTAGCGGTGCACTGGTTAAGAAGGTCGCCCGAGGCAAGAAAGCTTATTTCATCTGTGCGAAGTGTGGCTTTTTCCAAGGCTGTTGTTACGGTTTCCTTGAAAAGGGCACTTTCCGCCGCTTCCCATGTTTTTTGTCCGAAATAAGCGTCCGATTCTATACGGTCGAAATTTTTGCCGAAAGGACCCTCGCCTTCCTTTTTGCCCACCACAGCGGCATATGATATTACAGAGGGCGGCGTGGTAAATTTAATGGTTGACTGACCAAGCTGAGAAAATGACATAGCTCCTCCTAAATAAAAAAGATATAATATGCAATCCCGCAAATAACGGCGGTAGCCGTTCCGTAAACTATTACCGGACCTGCAATAACAAACATTTTTTCTGCCAGACCTGTTATAAAGCCTTCGGTTTTATATTCAATAGCCGGCGAAACAACGCTGTTGGCAAACCCTGTTATGGGAACAAGGGTACCGGCTCCTGCAAATCGGGCAATGTTGTCAAACACATGTGCGGCGGTAAGGATTGCTGCAATTGCTATAAGCGTAACACTTGTTGCCGTTGAAGAAAGCGGGTCGGACAAACCAATTGACAAATAAAAGGTTTTAAGATACTGCCCGCCCATGCAAATGGCACCACCTGTTATATATGCCTTTATTGTGTTGACTGCCGTGCTGGTGGGGTCGCTGCGTTTTTTTACAAATTGTGCATATTGTTTTTTTGTAAGCTGCATAAAATCACCTCGGAAGTATTATCAGTAAATTAAAGAAAAAATATACAATGAAAAAGGACTCGCAATGCGAGTCCTTTGTAAATTATTTATTTTAAGATAATTTGTATATCTTCACTCCGTGGAAGGGAACAACAGAGTAAATCCTGTCTGTAACGGAGGATACTTCATTTGTGAAAAGGTTCGTAAGAGTTGCCTTTTCCTTTCCGATTAATGAGAGGGGAGTATCAACAGTCATGTCCTTATCAGAAATGTTGAACTGGGCAATATAAACACAATCGTCCTTTGTGCTCTTGGCGTACCATACAACGGCACCTGTTTCATCACGGTAAAGCTCACGGTTATCTGTGGAATAATTGTTAAGCTTGATAAGTTCTTCGTTCATCATAAGGCCGTCGGTCCATTCGTCGTTCATGGTC
Organism: Clostridia bacterium; assembly: GCA_017468215.1. Classification (GTDB taxonomy): domain Bacteria; phylum Bacillota; class Clostridia; order UMGS1883; family UMGS1883; genus RGIG1927. The sequence goes on from JAFUJG010000219.1 coordinate 9,780, forward strand.
ATATCTCCGCCAAAGAAAAGCGGAGACCTGAAAATAGACCACAGAGCCATATGTGTCATCTGCTCATCCTTTGTAAAACGTGTCATTTCGCCGCCGTTGCCGTCACATACACGCAATTTGCCTAAAGGAAGCATGTCACAGTCGGGCCAAGCACCTTCAACCCTGAGATTCTGCCAGTTGCGGCAACGCTCGAACATATCTCTGAGAAGCTCCCACTTATCCCAGAAGTCGTCAGTCATACGCCACATGTTTGCATTGTCGCAAAGATGCTCTGCACTGCGAAGTGATGCCGCACCGGGAGAAAGGGAAAGAACAATATTCCTTCCGCACTTGTCAATAGCCTTGCGTATCATTTCAACTTCCTTTGCGTGGTAGGGGCGTGCAATATCGTCAACCTTTATAAAGTCAACATCCCAGGATGCATAAAGCTCAAGAAGCGAATCGTAATATTCCTGTGCACCCTCCTTGGTGTAATCAACACCGTACATATCTGTGTTCCAAGGGCAGGTCGAATCAACACGAGCAATATCCAATGCTCTCTTATCTGTACCCTTGATGGGTGTGTTTTTCTTTACACATTCACGTGCAATACCTCTGAGAATGTGGATACCGAACTTTAAGCCCAAAGAGTGAACATAGTCACTGAGAGGCTTGAAGCCTGCCCCATCCTTTGAGGAGGGGAAGCGGTTCACTGCAGGAATAAGGCGGGAGTATTCGTCATATTCCAATGCAGTAAAGTCGTTATATGTATGGCTTACAGCGTTGGGCTCATACCACTGAATATCAACTATAATATATTCCCAACCGTACTTTTTAAGATTCTTTGCCATATAGTCAGCATTTTTTCTCACTGTGTCCTCTGTTACGGCAGCACCGTAGCAATCCCAGCTGTTCCAGCCCATGGGAGGAGTGAGGCAAAGTGCATGATGGTTTCTGTTTTTCATGGATAAACCTCCTTAATAAATGGTTTTTATACTTGTTTTATACCATAATGAAGGGGTGATGTCAACAAAGAGTGAACAGTTTGTTAAAAAAATATTTGTTCTTTACTAACATACAAAGAAATGTTATAATAACAGATTGAAAGAGGTGTTTTACATGGCAATAAAATTAAAAAAATACAGCCTTGGAGAGGAAATTTTCAGCTCGGTTTCACACGGTGTAGGAGCTTTACTTGCCATAGCGGCAACGGTGCTTGTTATTGTGATGGCTGCAATTCATAAAAATGTTCCCGGCATTGTAGGCGGTGCAATTTACGGAGGCACCATGATTGTGCTCTATACAATGAGTACACTTTATCATTCTCTTACAAATGTTACGGCAAAAAAAGTTTTCAGAGTTATAGACCATTGCTCGATATTCCTTCTTATTGCAGGTACATATACACCCTACTGCCTGTGCACCTTATGGGGCAACGGCGGATTGGGTATTCTGATTGCAATATGGGTATGTGCAATATTGGGTATTGTCCTCAATGCAATAGCACTTGATAAATTCAAAACTTTAAGCCTTGTGTTTTATGTTGTAATGGGGCTTGCAATTCTCTTTAAACTTCCCACGCTTGTAACTCTTATCCCCACAGGCGGTCTTGTATTTATGTGTGTTGCAGGTTTGGTATACATCCTGGGCATAACTTTTTATCTTTTAAAGATAAAATATATGCATGCAATATGGCATTTGTTTGTTCTGGGCGGAAGTATTTGCTTCTTTTTCTCCATACTTTTCTACGTTGTATAACAAAACCTTGAAAAATGCGGTTTTATATGTTAAAATATAAGGTAACCAAAATATGAAAGGATGAAATTAAGTGACAGATCCGTTACCTGTCGTCACGTTGCAGATTGTTTCAATTGCACTTGCTGCCTTGTGTAAGGGCGCAAAAACAGCAATTGAGGGCGTAAACGACTACAAGATGAAAGAGCTTGCCAAGGATGGCAACAAAAAAGCAAAAAGAGTTCTCGGCTTCATGGAAAGAGAGAGCAGAGTACTTGCGGCATTGAGATGTGCTATAACAACACTTACATTGTGTGCAGTACTTATCGGAGGTATTTTTAACTATAATACTTTTCTTAAATATGTAACCGAGCCTTGGATGCTTATGGCAATTCTGGCAGTTATTCATATTTCTGCAGTTGTTGTTATTGCGGATATGATTCCCAGAAAAATATGCACCTCAAAGCCTGACGAATGTGCCATGGGGCTTTCGGCGTTTGTGTGTGTTGTGTGGAATCTTTTCAGACCGTTGTCCTTTGTCTATAACCTTATAGCAAAGCTGTTTGTTGCACTTACAGGTAATGACCCCAATGGTGAAACAGCACATGTTACTGAAGATGACGTTATGATGATGGTTGACCTTGGCAGCGAAAAGGGAACTATCGCTCCCGAGGAAAAAGAGCTTATCACCAATATATTTGAGTTCGGCGAAAACTGTGCCGATGATGTTATGACCCACCGTAAGGACGTTACCGTGCTTATGATGGACGAAAGTGCCGAGGAATGGGAAGAAAAGGTTCGTGAAAGCGGATATTCACGTTTTCCTGTATGCGGCGAAGATATTGACGATATCGTAGGCGTTGTATATGCACGTGAGCTTTATGAGTTCTTCTACGATAAGGGCGAGGATATTACCGAAATTATCCACCAGGCTTATATCGTTCCCGAAACAATAGGTGCAGATGTGCTTTTTGCAAACATGCAGAAGGAAAAAACCCATTTTGCAGTTGTTGCAGACGAATACGGCGGATTTGCAGGGATTGTTACCATGGACGACCTTCTGGGCGAAATTGTAGGTGAAATCGAAGACGAGGATTACGACGAAGACGAGGAAAATGAAATCGAGGATATTATAACAGTAGGCGAGAACGAATGGGATATGGACGGTCTTACCCCTCTTGAGGAGGTTGGTGAGCTTACAGGTGCAGAGGACTTGCCCCTTGATGAGTTTGACACACTTTCGGGTCTTGTGCTTCATTCAATTGATTACATTCCCGATGACGGAGCAACCTTTACCGTTGCGGCATCAGGTCTTGAAATTGACGTTACAGATTTTAAGGACCGAAGGGTTGTAAGAGCAAAGGTCAGATGTGTGGTAAAGGAAAAAACAGAAGAATAAACAGATTTTAACATGGTGGGGAACTTTTCTCCACCATTTGTAAACTATATAACCAAGGAGGGAATACATATGGCAAAAATTAAAAATGTTAATGTAATGCATCTTTTACTGATGCTATTTGCTTTTTTTGTGCCCACACTGGGCTCTGCTACTGAAAAACGTGCCATTGTGTACATTTCTCTCTGCGTGGCTTTTCTGTGCATAGGATATGTTATTTTAAAAAATAAACGCATTGTGCTTACGAAAAGCTTTATTATGTTTATATCCCTTTCCTGCTACACCTTTTTACAGATGATATGGGTCAGCGATAAAGGATGCCAGTTTACACTTGGTGCACTTTTCCTTATGTGTGCGGCAGGTGCGCTTTCGATATGTGAGTACAAAAGGCAGGTCGGATACGACAACGCCTGCGAAATTTTAAAAAGGCTGGTATTTTCGGCTGCACTTTTGTATGCAGTTACAGCATTGCTCTGGCAGATTTTTATCGAAAGCTCCTTTATAGCTTGCAGGATGGATTTTTTAAACGGAAGTGCAACCGCTACGGCATGCGTTATGATTGCAGGCATGATTGCTATGCTCAGCTTGTTCGGCATTAAGAAGAACAAGCCCTGGGTATACGCCGCCTTTGCTCTTATGCTATATGTTTTTATAATGACAAAGAGCCTGCTGGGGTATCTTGCAGCGGCAGTGATTGTGTTTGTATATTTTATGAAACACAAGCATAAAAGGTCAGAGGCGTTTGCTGCACTTGTGGTAGTTGCAGTGTTGTCACTTTTCAATGTTGGTGCATTTATTGCAGATATGATAAATAACCGTGAAAAGCTTAATGCTGCAATTAAAGGTCTTGTTAGTATTTTCGGCGTGGGCTGTGGCGGATACAATGCTGCAAACAGCATAATAGACAAGGCATATGAGGGCTATGCGACACTTACAGGGCTTATGATGGAAGCCTTTGGCGTTATCGGTGCAGCTTTAGTGCTGTTGTGGGTTGTATATTCGGTATTTGTATACAAAAAAACACACTCCTTTACAGACTTTGTAATGGTTGTGTTTGTTGTTGCACTTATGCTTTCTTCATCTGCGGCGGCAGTTTTTATGCTTCCTGCCATAGGCATGTATTATGCTCTGAAGGAGGATTATCCGGCTACGCTGCATCTTCCGGGGTGGATTAGCGTTATATGTATACTGCTGTGTGCACTTTTTGCTGTTCCGTCAATAGCTTCTGTTCCGTATGCTTTAGCACAGAACGCCTTTGATATGGGCAAGTACGAAAAAAGTGCAAGCCTTTATCAGGCAGGTGCCACACTGGAAATGTTCAACTCCCACGGCTGGGAAAAGGCATATGAAGCAGAGGTTAAAGCATTTAACGAGACAGGTATTGCCCCCGACAGACACTCATACATTGACAATGCTATAAAATTTAACTCCAAAAATTACGAATATAAACGCCTGAAAGCAGAGGTTTATACCTCCGACGGTGATTATCAGGCGGCACTTGACATCTGGAGTGGTATCATAACAAGATATGACAGGGAATATCTTTATCCTGCATATGCACAAAAAATTCTTGACGTTATGAAAAACTGTCCGTTGGGGCTTGAAAGGATGGAGGAGCTGTATGCTCTGCTTAACGAGTACGGGGCAAAAGCGCAGGATAAAAACGTAATACTCCTGGTTAATAACATTATTACAAAAAGCCAG
>JAFUJG010000220.1 GCA_017468215.1 Clostridia bacterium
AAGCCTGCACCCATTAAGGTAAAGCCCATGTCGCCCTTTGCCATGCTCACAACAATAACACCTGCAAAGCCCAAGATACAGCCGATAGCCTTTTTAAGGGTCATTTTTTCTGTTCTGAACACAAATGCAGCTACAAGTATTGCAATGAACACGTTACTGCCGTTTACAATTGCTGCAGTTACACCCGATGCATATGCGTGACCTATGTAAAAGAACACATACTGGATAACTGTTTGCACCAAGCTCAGTGCCAATACATACTTAATTGTATCCATACTTGGCAAAAGGGGCGTTTTTGCAATAAAGCTGCCGATTAATATTGTGAGGATACCTGCAAGGATAAATCTCACACCGGCAAAAAGTATTGTAGACATATAGTCGTTACCTGCAATGCCGAAAATTTCATAGCCTACTTTAATGCAGGGTGTTGCACTGCCCCACAAAACACAGCACACAAGTGCTAAAAGGGCAACTACCCATGTTTTTTGTAAAATGTTTTTATTCTCTTTCATGAAAAAAATCCTTTCGTTTGTAATAACGACATTTTATCACAAACGAAAGGATTAATCAACAATTATTCAGCTTGGGTGTAGTTTTCTAATTTATATTCAACATCATTTACTATAACGCTCTCAATTTCATCAAGATTCACAACATTATTATTGGCCGTTGCTTTGAATTCATACATTTTTGGATTATCTGTGCCGAAAATGAGCAATGAACTGCGACTGCTTTTGCCGTAAACTTCTATGCAAGGCTTAATAGAACCGTCTTTAAACTTAAATTTAATACTGCCTGAAATATCTTCCATTACTTTATCGGTTGGGCCTTTAACACCCACTACTGCGTTCAGACTTACTTGGCTTATCCAAAGTGTTCCGCCCTCATACCATTGCCTCGTAAGCGGAATTTCTACCTCGTCAACAATCTGGTCAAAGGATATTGTAATACACCCCTCACCAAAAGGCGTTAACTTATCGCTCGATATCATCACTTTTTTATAAGCTCTTGTATTGTCCTTGTAGCTAATCGTATAGTTAAGTCTGTAGCTTTGGGAATATTCGGTTGCCTTCCCCTCCAAAATGTCATAACCCAAACTGCCATAGTGCATCCAGCCGTTTTCGGTTTCGTACTGAATATTAAAATCCCACAAGGGGTTATCCATTAGCTTTTTTCTTGCCTCGCTGTTTCTTGCCGTAACGGTAACGTCAATTATGATAACGTTTTTGTCACCTGTAATGTTGTCAATATGCATGATATAATCGTCGTCCCACAGGCTAGTTGCTTTATCCATATCGTCATGCAAATAGCTGAACTTAACACCTAAAAGATTGGCATATTCCTCTGCTGCCCAATCATCACAATAAATAACTGTATTTTCTTTTGCGGTGCCCACAAATACATATCCGTTACGGTTGTCGTACGTAAGATTTGAAAATTCCCACCTTGAAAGATTGGGCTGATAATTTTCAATTGTCACGCTCTTTAAATTGGGACAGTCCACAAAAAGTGAGGGGAAAGCCTCGCCTGTTGTGTTATTGGGATATTTTACCGTTACTGTTTCAAGGCTCGGACAAGTTCTAAAGGGGGTCTTTATCATTGGAGATAATCCATGATAAACGACCATACCTCCATGACGGCCCTCGGGCTGTTTTTTGTGATGCCGTCCGGTTTCAAGGTCTGCATCATTATCTTTAATACCATCCCATTTTTCAAGGCTCAAAAGAGTAACTGTTTTAAGGCTTAAACAGCATAAAAACGGAGTTCCTTCTAAAATTTTAACACTTGAGAGGTCGATTTCTGAAAGTAACGAGCATCCGACAAATGCCTCATCACCTATTTTTTCAAGGAGAGAATTACTCTTTACCTTTTCAAGCTTATTACAATATGCAAATGCAGAGGTATCAATAACCGTTACATTTTTAATATCGACTTCTTTAATATCACAGCCCAAAAAGCTCCTTTCCCTTATTGCAACAAGGCTTTCCGGCAAAGTCACCTTTTCCAAATTTACTGTCCAATAAAAGCACTGTTCCGGAACTTCTTCAATCCCCTCCATAACGGTTACTTCTTTGAGCATTCTGTTGTTTGCAAAA
>JAFUJG010000221.1 GCA_017468215.1 Clostridia bacterium
CATCCGAAGGTGTATCGGAAGGAGCATCTGTCACATCATCCGAAGGTGTATCGGAAGGAGCATCTGTCACATCATCCGAAGGTGCATCGGTAGGAGCGTCTGTTACATTGTCCGAGGGCTCATCGGTAGGAGCTTGTGTGGGAGCATCTGTTTCGGGCTGATAATCGGGGTCATCAGCATCGTTTATATTAAAGTCTTCGTCTTCCTGGTCCCAACCGCCGCCGCTGCTGTTGCCATCATCACCATCGTCATCATCTCCGCCAACCCATCCCGGAGGTCTCCAACCATCGTCAAAGGGGTCTTCGACTACGTTGTCCTTATCGTTGTCGATAGGACCGTCATATTCGCCGTAAGTGGGTTCGGGAGTTTCGGGTTCTGTAGGCTCTGTAGGGGGTTGTGTCTGAGGCTCTGTGGGAGTAGAATCTTCGGTGGGAGCTTCAGTTTCCTTTTCGTCGGGAGTATCATTGTCATCATCGTCATCTGAAGGACGGTTTGAACCGCCGCCGGAAGGACGGCTTGAGCTGCCACCGGAAACCTTGCCGCTTGCCCAGTCAGACTGGGTTTCATCCTTGTAAACTACAACGTTTGTATAGCTGCTGCCGTCGGGAAGAATACCAAGAGCCAGCTGCTTTGCTTCCTGAGCAATCTGTGCTTTCATATCTGAATATTCTGTGGTTGCTTCTGTAGGAACTTCGGAAACTGCCTCGGAGGCATTTTCTGTAGGCTGGTTACCTGCGTTGCAACCGTCGGGCGCCTGCCAATAAATTTCCCAGATAAAGTCTGCTCTTGTGCACAAGCTGTTGTCGGTAACAGGGGTCGAGGCTTTTCCGTAAACCCTTGCAATCATTGCAAAGGCACTAACTTTTGTAACAGGACTTTCAGCATTTATTAATCCTGTTTCAGCATCGGCAGTAATGTAACCTAATGTGTAAGCCTTTGCAACAGTTGAGTAATACCATTTGTCCTTGGATACGCCAAATGCGGTAACATCTGTTTCCTCGCAGTTAAAGGACTTAATCCTCGACACTATTGTCAAAGCTTCTGCATATGTAATCAGGCTGTTAGGGTTAAGATTTGTTCCGTCACCGGCAATAAGCTTTTTGCCGATAGCATATTCAAATGCTTTATAATATTTGCTGTCAGCAGCGGGCATATCTGTAAAGCCTTGAGCAAAAACGGACAGAGCAGATATAAGCACAAAGAATGCCGTCAGCAGTGCAAGTCTCCTTTTCATATTCTTCACCTCATAAATATATTGAAAAATTATCTACATAGTTATTCATTTATATAATATCATATAAAAAGCACAAATTCAACATAAAAAAGAGATTTTCCTTGCCTTTGCATAATATTGACAAGCAAGGAAATAAAAGCATATAATATAATCCGGAAGGTGATAGAAATGAAAAGGCTAATAAACAGATACCCCATATTATCCTCTGCTGTAATTATTTTTCTTTTCTGGGAGGCAACCAAGCTTATTTCGTACTTGTGGCCTCAGACAGATAAAATTTCAGCGTACTTTATTTATGAAGGCGTAATGATACTTTTGCCGTTTTTATTAACCGTTATTTTCGGCGATGCAAGGGTATACACTCAAGGGGGAATGCTTAGAACCTTTTGGGCAGGAGGTTATATGGCAATATCACAGTTATTGCTTTTTTGCATGATGCTTGCAATTGCCCTTTTAACGCCCGAGACCCAATGGGTAGGTCCTGTGGGAGCTTTGTATGGAATAGTAAGCCTTTTTGGCATAGGCTTCCGTGAGGAGAGCTTATTCAGAGGAATAGTAGTTAACAATATAGCAAAAAAATATATAACGGACAGAAGGGGAATTTTCTTTACTGCATCCGCATCGGGGCTTTTGTTCGGGCTTATACATATGACAAATGTATTTGCAGGCGTTGATTTGTTCAGTGCAACAATCCAGTCCGTTGTGGCAATAGGTGCGGGGTTCTATTTTGCAGCGGTTTACCTCAGAGGCGGTAGCTTGTGGGCACTGATTATCATGCATACTGTTGCTGATGCAGCAAGCCTATTCAATGCAACCTTTACGGTTAACAACGGTTCCATGATTGACTCAATAAACGAAATCGGAATAAGAAACCTTATGCCGTTCTTTATTCTTACTGGAATTGGATTGTTTCTTTTGAGAAAAGAGAAATGTGAAGAAATAATTGCATGTATACAAAAAGAAGAAGCTCATTAATGAGCTTCTTCTTTTTGTGCGTGAGAAGTATTGTACCGGGTAATAATATTTTTTGCAACAAGAGCCACAAGGGGTGCCAGAATCATGCCAAAAACACCTATAAGCCTGTAGCCAATATACATGGAAAGCAAGGTGATAAGCGGGTGGACACCAATCTGGCTTGATAAAATCTTAGGCTCAAGGAACTGTCTGACCAGAAGGCATACCCCATAAATAATCAGAAGCCCTACGGCGAAGCGGTATCCGCCTGTTATAAGGTGATAAATCGCCCAGGGAATGAGAATTGTGCCTGTGCCGAATACAGGTATCGCATCAACTACAGCAATAAAGATTGCAAACAGAAAGCTGTAGCGCACATTTAAAATTGAAAGCCCGATAAAAACCTCTACAAAGGTTATACTCATCAGAATGCTCTGAGCCTTGAGATACGCAAACACTGCATCTGCAAGATAGTTCTTTATTTCGCCGACCTTATTTGAAAAACTGAGGCTGACACAGGAGCGAAGCTTTGCTTTAAGCTTATGCTTGTCTCTGGCAAGGAAATAGGAGGCCAGCACAGAAAACACTATTGCAATAAGTACGCCGGGAATGTGCTTTACAAAGGAAAGTGTTGCATTTGATATTGTTTCTACAACCGATGCCGACAGTACGGATAAAGAATCGCTTAATCCATCAAAGGCGGAAAAAATGTATGGCTCAAACTCGTCAGGTAAAAGATTGAAAATATCAATTGCCGCAATTTTTAAATGCGACAGCGTTTCGGTTACAGACTGGTAAATCCGTGGAAGGTTTAGCGAAAAATCATATATTTCGCCAACGAGCTTGTTAATTACAACTGCCGAAACTCCGAAAAGTGCAGCAGCAACCAAAAGTATTGCTATAATTGCACTGAGTGATGAGGGAAGATGAATTTTTTCAAAAAGCCGTGTAAGCGGCGATGCAATCAGTGAAATAATATATCCGATAATAAATGGCAGGAACAAAGAAATAAGCTTTGGAGAAAGAAGAAACAGTGCAAAAGCTGCTCCTGCAAGAATAAGAAAAACAACAATTTTTCTTGCCATAGCTTCTGCTTTAAGCCATTTTTCGCTCATAATACCGCCTCCTTTAAAAAACTACTATAATATTATACCAAAAATGTAAAAAAGTAAATGGCCGGTATAAAATGTTTACAGAAAAGACAAAATAAAACTGTAAAATTTTCTTAAGGAGATATGATTGTGGGCGAAAAAACAAAAAGAATGGCCATTTATCTGGGGCTTTTTTCCTTGGTATTTATTGTAGCTGCCTTTTTCGGTATAAAACGTGATATACAGGCAGAAAATTACAAAAACGAAATCCGCATGGACTACCAGCGATGTTTTACGGAAACTGTACAATATGTGGACGACTTACAGCTAAGTCTTGAAAAGAGCAAATTTGTAAACGACCCCGGGCAGATGATGCGTCTTTCAGGCGAAATCTACCGTCAGGCGTCCTCAGCGGCGGCAAACCTTGCCCTGCTGCCCTTAAAAACCGAGCCGTTAGAGCATTTGAGCGAATTTTTGAACCAGGTGGGCAATTATGCATATTCTCTCTCATTTAAGATGATGGAGGGAGAAAGCATTACCGAGGAGGAATATCAAAATCTGAAAAACCTTGAGGGCTATGCAAGAAACATAGCACAGTCTCTTGATAAAAACCTGGAGGACTTGTATAACGGAACATTGGACATACGCCGCAGTGCTGAAGGGAGCACTCCCAGCGGAATAGATAAGGTTATGGGCGAGATTGAAACTCAGCTTCACGATTATCCTGCCCTTATTTATGATGGACCGTTTTCGTCGCACCTTACAGACCGAAAGCCTCTGTTTCTTGAAGGCAGGAAAAATATAACAGCCGAAGATGCTGTAAATGTTGTTAAAAAGTTTATGGGAGAAAAAACGGTTGAATGTGTTGAGGAAAAAGGCAATATCCCTGCCTATTATATATATGATAAGGAAGGGGTAATAAGTGCGGCAGTCACAAAGCAGGGCGGGTACCTTTTAAGCTATCTTAACGACCGTACAGTGGGTGAGGCGAAGGCAAATATAGGCGAGGCTAAGGTTACGGCGTTAACCTTTTTGGAAAACCTTGGCTTTGTTGACATGAAGGAGAGCTACTACGAAATAATATCTGATGTGGCTGTTATAAATTATTCTGCAGTACAGTCAGGATACACGCTCTATCCTGACCTTGTAAAGGTTAAGGTGGCACTTGACACCTGTGAGGTTGTGGGCTGCGAAACAAGAGGCTATCTCATGTATCACAAAACAAGAGAAATACCTCAAATTAAAATTTCCAAGGAGCAGGCTGAAGAAAAGATTAACCCCCATGTGGAAATTTTATCAACCTCCCTTGCGGTTATTCCCTCTGAAGGCGGAGCTGAAAGCTTTTGTTGGCAGATAGAGGGTAGTCTTGATAATAGACACTGTCTTATATATATAAACACACAGACCGGTGCAGAGGAAAAGCTGTTTTTACTCATTGAATCAGAAACAGGTACTCTTGCGGTGTAAATAAAAGAAGCAAGGCAAAGCCTTGCTTCTTTTATTTTATTATAGGAGAAAAACTCGAATCGATTTTTATCCTTACGCTGTATTCGGGAATAACCATCTGCAAGGCAACGGTGAAAGCCGTTATAAAGGCCTCCTCAGATAAATTGCAGTCATCAGGTTTAATGCAGTCAAAGCTTACGGTATCGTCCTTTACTTTTAAATCGTGAATAGTGCAGTCGGGATGTAGCTTTTTCGCAACGTTTAATACAATGCGTCTGAGTGAACGTGTGCTGTCGTCTGTTTCGATGGGGTCAAGGTGGATTATCATGTTGATATTGTCCGAGGAAAGAAAATCCTCCTCAATTACATCAATAATATCGTGGCTTGTTAAACTGTCCTGCTCTGCCGCCATTTCTACATGCACGCTTGCAAAGCGTTTGTGATGACCGTAATCGTGAATAATAAGGTCATGTGCTCCGAGCACTGCGGGATAGGACAAAATTTTGGTCTGAATATAGTCAACAAGCTCCTTGTCCGGTGCTTTGCCTAAAAGCGGGTCCAGGGTGCTTTTTGTAAGCATAATACCGCTGGCACAAATAAATATTGCAACAACAAGCGATACATAGCCATCAACAGAATATCCTATGCGGGAGGATACAATATAGCCAATTATGACCCCTGTTGTGATGACAGCGTCATTGCGTGAGTCCGCCGCTGTGGCAATAAGTGTTCCGGAATTGATTTTTTTGCCTGTAGCACGATTTAGTACCGCCATAACAAATTTGATAATAACAGACAGCCCCATTATACAGAAAACAGTGGGAGAAAGGGTCAGAGAAGACGGATTTATAATTTCGCTGACCGAGGTTTTTACAAGCTCAAAGCCTATGAAAACCGTAAACATTGCCACAATAAGAGCCGAAAGATATTCTGCCCTTGCGTGACCGTAAGGATGCTCGGAATCTGCCCGCTTTTCCGAAAGCCGAAATCCGATAAGGCTTACAATGCTTGCTGAAGCATCGCTCAGATTGTTCAGCGAGTCGGCAATTGCTGACAGGCTGCCCGAAAGGATACTTGCCGTAAGTTTTATAATAAAGAGGAATAGGTTTGCACATATGCCCGCCACAGAGTAGCGTTTGCCTACAGAAATACGTTTTGTTTCATTACTCATATAATCACCTGAATATATTATATGCCATAAACATAAAAAAAGGAAGGGCTAACCCTCCTTTTTTTATGTTTATCTTACTTTTTCTTTGAAAACCTTACCTGCTTTGAAAGTAGGAATTTTTGAATCGGGAACAGTAACTTCCTGGTTGGTGCCGGGAACCTTGCATATTCTGCCTGCACGTGTTTTAACTTCAAAAGTACCGAAACCTACAATCTGAACCTTTTCACCGCCGTTCACGGTGTCGATAATTGTGTCGAGAAAAGCGTTAAAAATTTCTTCTGTTTCTTTCTTTGACAAGCCTTTTGCCTGAGCAACCTTGGCAATAAGTGTAGCTTTATTCATAAACTTCTCCTCCAAAAATGTTGTTTTCGCTTTCAACAAGTATTGTACCAAATATATTCATATTTGACAAGGTGTTTTTGAAAAAATTTGATAATTTTTGGAGAATTGACTGGAAATAAGTCTCATTTTAAGACGGTCAAAAGCCAGTTATACTGGGTTTTTAGCTGAATCACCTTCAATTTTGTGAGCTGAAAAAATTTGATTTAATTCGCCGAGTGTTACCAGTCTTGTAAGGAAAACCGACGGAATATAAACTATTGCCGCAATGGCGATTACTGCAACGGCCGGGACAAAAGGTGCAGAAGCAAGTGCGGCAAAAAAGCAAAGCAGTCCGCAAAAAAGAGGTTTTATAACATGCTGAGTGACCTTTGGTCTTATACTCGTGGCTTTCAATGTAAAGAAAAGAAGTGTTGCCATAAAAACAAAATACGAAAGCGTGGTGGAGAGTGCCGTACCGTTTATACCCCATATGTACATAAGACTAAAATTCAAAACAATTTTTGTGACTATTGCAAAAAGAGCCGACATAACACTTTGTCTGATTTTGCCCACCCCTTGAAGTATGCTGGCAAAAACCAATCCCACCGAGAGAAAAACCGCAGACAGACCAATAAGCCGTAAGGTCATGTAATCCCGGCTGTTTTCAAAAAGCACGTTGAGAACGCCCTGAGGAATTGCCATAAAGCCTGCACTGCACGGAACAGATATAATAAGAACAAGGCGTATTGCCATGGAAACGTCAGAATTAAGCTTATCGGAGTTGTTGGCTTTGCTGCTGTCTGTTACTGCGGGTAACACGCTTGCAGCAACCGCTGTGGATATAGATACCGGAAGGGCATAAAGCATTGCCGCCCTCGACAGGCAACCAAAGGAGCTTTGTGCTTCGGCAACACCCATATAAGACAAAAAGGGAACAACACTTACTGTATCAAGCATATTGAAAACGGCATGCATTGAGGAAGTAAGTGTTATGGGAATTGACAAAAACAAAAGCTTTTTTAATACATCAACGGAAAACCCGAAATTAAATTTAATATCTGATTTTATTGCAGCAACAATAAGAATAAGTGCTGACAATAATGCACCAAAGGGCACGCCGGATATTGCTCCTGCACTTCTGATTGAAAGAGGAAATGACGAAAAAGCAAAGGCCATTATAATTCCTGCAAAAAACCTTCCGAAGGAATCAGACACCTGACTGAGTGCTGAGGGAAGCATATTCATCCTTCCTTGGAAAAAGCCTCGGAGTGTGGCAGTTATACCACAGAACATAAGTGCAGGCGACATAACCCTAAAGGCTAAGGAAGCTTCGGGAATAGCAATGAGTTGAGCAATTACATCTGCAAAAATAAAAATCAGAACAGAAAA
>JAFUJG010000222.1 GCA_017468215.1 Clostridia bacterium
GTTTATTTCAAAGTCAAATCCGTATATGTTTTCATTGAGCTTGTATTCACTGTTATCACTGACGCCTGCTATGTGACCGCCAATACGGAAGTATGCTTTGTCCTCTCGCAGGATATCTTCGTCGTGGTCTACTTTATCCATTGCTTCGGGTGAATAATCAAGCACCTGGAACTGTATATGTCTTCTTCCGCTTGTTGCGTTAAATCCAAAATTTGTACCGTCTTTATTTATAAGAGCAAGATCTACTGTCCAATGGTTGCCGTTTTCCTGGGGTACGGCATAGTTGTCACCCATTTCGGACACAGCTTTTTTCTGCAAACCTATTTCCCATGCAACGGGACGGTCAGGATAACTGCTTTCTTCATTTCCAAGCCATTCAACTGTATCAAAATTACCTGCACCGCGGAAACCAACAAACGTAGGCTTTGTTGCATCATCTGCAAATTCGCTCTGGATAGATACATTCATTACGCCGTTTTCGTACATATGATATGCAAGGTACAGTTTGCCGTCTGTAACAGTGCTGATAAGTTCAACATAAAGAGTGTTGTCACGAACCTCTGCCTTACATCTTCTCCAGCCTTCGTAGTTTTCAACGCCCATTTCGTATTCACTAAGAGTGTTTTCACGAAGCACCGTCGGGTACATTGCGTCGGTAAGCATTTCAACTCCGTTTTTCTTTATACTTGTTATCTTACCGTCAAAATTTACGGTTATTTCTGCAATATTTGCCTTGAATACTGCATTGTCACCTGAAACAACAGGCTGTATTTTTGAGTATTCAACACCATCCTTTGTGAAAACATGTTCACCTGTAATCTCGCCATTCAAAAGCACACGGAATGCTTCCGCTTCGGGATGAGGCTCACGTGTAGAGGAGAATAAGCCTGTAAGGCACTTGTAGTAGCTGTTGGGACTGTCGCCAAAGTCGCCGCCGTATGCAAGGAACTTATAGCTCTTATCCTCTTTAATATTAATATCATCAAAGGCTATGCGACTGATAAGCTTTTCTTCACCAGCACCTTCAATAAGCTCGTCAAGTGTTAATGCGTCGTTATAAATTTCAACATATCGGAGAGCTGTGTCACCGCCGCCTATTGTATATTTTCCTTCGATTTCTGCGTTAGCCTGAGCGTTTTCCGCAAAAGCATTGTTTACAAAAAGCTGTATTTCGCCGTCAAGGTAAACAGCCGCAATCTTACCGCCCTGCACATCGGCTCTTGCTCTTGCATCACCTACGTTAAACCTTGCTCTGCCGCCACGTACCTCGAACTTAACGTTTTCGCTTTCGAAAATAACTCTGTCACCGTTTATTGCGCCAAGCTCAGTTACGATAGTATACTTATCAAGCTTTTTAATGCTTCTTTCAACTGAAGCGTCCCCAAGCATTTGTACTCCGTTGTAGTTTTCAACCTCGCCGTCAATAGTAACGGTTTCGCCTGTAACAGTGTCCTTAACATCAAACACAAAGGCTTTCTGTGTATAGTAAAGCTCCTTGTCGGCAAACTCATCAACAAAGCCGCCAACGTTACCATTGCCTAAGTTTACTGCCCAATCACTCATACCGCCTGTGTTGCCGAACACTTCAAACTCGGGAGCAAAATTGACCTCCTGTGCAACAGGACGGGAGTCAAGCTTTTTAACCAAATCAATGAGCTGCCCACTGTTACCTTCGCCCTGACCTACAGACCACATGATGATGGGGTTTTCTATATAATACTGATGATTTTTCACCATCTCGGAAACTCTTGCTTTTGCACTTTCCATGTCACGGTCTACGTTCGTAAGATTTACGTTCGCCTCATCGATTACATAAATACCGTTCATAGCCGCCGCACGATAAAAATACTCAGGTGCACAGCTTACCCAGATTGCATTAAAGCCGTATTCCTTAATAAGAGCAATATCCTTATCTATCTGTTCATCTGTAAGGCTTCTTCCTGTTTCGGGATGTGTAGGTGTATACTTAACGCCCTTTAATACAACCGCTTTTCCGTCAACAATGAGCTTGTTATCCTTAACGGAAACGTCCTTGCTCTGGATTTCGGGAGAAGCAAATCCCGCCCGATTAGTCTGAGAAACATACACACTTCCTATAAGGCCCGAAAGAGCAAAATCATCAACCTTATTAATTCCGCTTTATCTCTCTTTACCACACAGATAAGTGTGTGCTTACCTTTTTCCACTTTTGTTTCAAATGTAGTACCAATTGCACCATTACGGCTTTCACCTATCTTTTCGCCGTCAAGATAAACAACAAGGTTGTCGCTAACATTTTTAAACATTATGTAGCTATAATTATCCTCTGTTACTTCAAATTGTGTCTTATAAACACCGGCACTTCTTACACCGTCATCTTCAGGCTGACCCCAGCCACCCATTTCTTCGTAGAAATACCCGGGATAACCGTAGCCCTGTAATTCCATGGCACCGGGAACCTGGATTTTGTCCTCAAACACAATGCTTGTCACATCTTCGGGCACTTCATTGCTGTTTGCGTAATACTTAAAGTCCCATTCTCCGTCAAGGGAAACATCGTGAAATCCCACTGCCCCAATGCTCGGCACTATTGTCAGCATTAAACTTAATGCCAAAACCAAGCTCAAAACTTTCTTCATTTTACATCAACCTTTCTATTTTAA
>JAFUJG010000223.1 GCA_017468215.1 Clostridia bacterium
GGTTTTTTATTGAGTATTATGCAGTCCATTTTTTTAAAACCTTCATGTACATCTTTCCGAAGCTTATTTTCCCCACATCGTTTTCTGCCACAATATTAACACGCTTTTCGTCCCCCGATTCACTTTTTATAACAATTTCCCCAAGCTTATCACCTTTCTTTATTGTTGCTTATATAATTTCTTCAAGTTTAACTGTTTTTGTAACGGTTTCTGCCATGCTTTTTTCAACTACGGTCATACAGTCGTCCTCAAGGACGGCTTTTATTTTTTGTGTATTGCCCTTTTTTACGGTAACCTCCCCTGCTGCTTCGCCCTTTTTCATGCCCGAGAGCGAAAAGTTATTAAACCCATAGTTTAAAAGCGTGGAGGCTGCATTAAACCTTAATTGTGAGGTGTCGCTACCTAATACAACTGCACAAAGCTGTAAATTGTCTCGTTTGGCAGTTGCCGCTATACAGTTTTTAGCCTTGCTTGTAGAGCCTGTTTTAAGACCGTTTGCTCCTGCATAAAACCGTATGAGCTTGTTTGTATTTGCAAGCTGAAACTTACCGTCTCTGAGTGTATCCATCCATATTGTTGTATAACGGAAAATATCCTCGTGCTTTAAAAGCTCACGGCTCATAATTGCAATGTCACGTGCGGATGAATAATGCTCGTCGGCATCCAGCCCGTTGCAGGTTACAAAGTTTGTATTAACCATGCCTAATTCCTTTGCCCTGTTATTCATCACCGCAACAAACTTTTCAACACTGCCCGATAAATGCTCTGCCACGGCAACACAGGCATCATTTCCCGAGGCAACGGCTATGCCCTTGAGCAAATCGTCTATAGTGATACACTCACCTGCATCTAAAAATATGGTGCTTCCGCCCATGCTTTTTGCTCTTTCCGATGCGGTTACAACCGTATCGTAGTTTACCTCACCACGGTCTATTGCTTCCATTACAAGAAGCATGGTCATAACCTTTGTAACAGATGCCGGTGCAAGGCGTTCATCGGCATTGTGCTCATACAACACCTGTCCGGTGTCACATTCGATTAAAATAAAGCTTTTTCCGTTAAGGTCAAGCACCTGTGCATCAATATCAATAACTATTGAAAAAATAAGCATCACTGCCAAGAGTGATGCAAATATCTTTCTCATATACCTACCCCCTTGTGGTATATGAATATTATTAAACTTTAATTTTATACCTCTGTATTTTCATTTTCTTTTATGGTTTTTCCGTGGTCATAAGCAGTAAGCTCTGTGGGAAGCTTTTTTTCCTTGAGCTTTTTATCGCAGACAGCATTTACAATGCCGAATACCGTTGCAAACACAGGCACACCCACAATCATTCCGGGAACACCGAAAAGCCCGCCCGAAACAAGGATTGCAAAAATAACCGCAAAGCTGTCAAGACCTGTTCTGTTGCCCAGAATCTTCGGGCCTATGATGTTGCCGTCAAGCTGCTGTATAGCCAGAATAAGCACCGCAAATATCAACGCCTTTAATGGGCTTACCAGCAGTATAAGTACACCCGAGGGAATAGCCCCCAAAAACGGTCCGAAAAATGGAATAACGTTTGTCACACCCACTATAACGCTGACAAGAAGTGTGTAGGGTATGTTGAAAATCGAGAACACAATAAAGCTCAGCACACCGATAATTACACTGTCCAATATTTTGCCCACTAAAAATCCGCCGAACTGAGTGTCGGTATATTTTGCAAGAGCTATAACCTTCTGTGCCTTATCAATATTGAATATCGCATAAATAAACTTACGTGCACCGGCCGCATATTTCTCCTTTGCAGCCAATACGTAAATTGCCACAATAACACCGATTATCACGTCTAAAATAGCGTGCAGTGTTCCGTAAATGCCCATGGAAATGTTTGTTATAAACTGGTTTGCACCGGGCAAGAACGCTTCACGCACCCATGTTATCAAATCCTGAGAGGTTTCGTCGAAATACTCCAGAACGGGGGTTATTAGCTCGGGATATTCCTTGGAAAGCTCGGTAAGGTATGCTATGCCGTTTTCAAAATATCCCGGCAGACTTGTTACCAGGCGGTTTATGTTCACAATAAGCTCGGGTATCATAAGCAAAATCAAGCCTGATACAATTGCCAGTGCTGTAATAAGTGCCAGAGCAATGGAAAAACCTCTTATGAGCTTTTTTGCCGCTTTGGGATTTTTCTTGTTTACAGCCTTGAACAAAAATGTGAAAACGTACTTTTCGTATATTTTCATTAAGGGGTTTAAAACGTAGGCAAATATCAAGCCCATTATTATAGGCCGCAAAGCACCTGACAGGCTTGACACAAAGCCCGATACAGTATCCCACTTTGTCATGACCTGGTTGCAGATGAGTGCCACGGCTATAACTACAAAAGCTGTAAGCCCCCATCTGAAATATTTATTTTCTCTGATATTCTTTTTCATCAAAACCATCCTTACGCTTTACGTATTCTTATCATGGAGTCAGGCTCTACACTTTCGTCAAGCTTTATATAAATGGTGGCAGCCGCATGGTTTGCCACATCAATATCGCATTTGTTCTCGTCCATCAAAACCTCGACCTTTTGTGTAAAGGAGGGCTTCATAGGTCGCATAACCTCGATTTCGTCACCCTTGAAGAACCTGTTTCGCTGTTCAACACGTGCTATATGGGTATTTTCGTCGTATTCACGTACAACACCTACTATATCCCAGTCACGTATATAAGAGTTTGAGCCGAAAACCTGTGCCCCTGTCTCACCCATACCGAAAAAGAAGCCTGTGTAATAATCACGGTGGCTTACCTTGCAAATTTCCTCAAAATGCTCAGGGTTATATTCTTTTCCTGCATAGTAATCGTCAATTGCCCTTCTGTATGCACCGATTACCGTAGCCACATAATATTCGCTCTTTACTCTGCCTTCGATTTTAAAAGAGTACACACCAGCTTCAAC
>JAFUJG010000021.1 GCA_017468215.1 Clostridia bacterium
ATGTAAGGTACTGTACGGCTGGAACGGGGGTTAACTTCGATAATGTAAACACCATCGGGAGCTACAATGAACTGAATATTGATAAGACCTACCACGTTAAGAGCTCTTGCAAGCTTTTCTGTGTAGTCGATAAGTGTTTCAATGTCCTTTTCGGAAATTGTCTGTGTGGGATAAACACTGATAGAGTCACCGGAGTGAACACCTGTTCTTTCGATGTGTTCCATGATACCGGGGATAAGAATGTCCTTGCCGTCGCATACTGCGTCAACTTCAACCTCTTTACCGATAACATACTTATCTACAAGGATAGGATGCTCCTGAACGCTACGGTTGATAATTTCCATATAAACCGTAATGTCGTGGTCGTTATATGCAATTTCCATACCCTGACCACCCAATACATAGCTGGGTCGTACAAGTACGGGATAGCCTATCTCGTTAGCAGCTGCAATAGCTTCCTCACAGGTAAATACCGTTCTGCCTGCAGGACGAGGAATGTTGTGAGCTTCCAGAATTTCATCAAACAGCTCTCTGTCTTCCGCACGGTCAACGTCCTCTGCCTTTGTACCCAGAATCTTAACGCCCATTTCCTTCAATGCCTTTGTAAGCTTGATTGCTGTCTGTCCGCCGAACTGAACAATAGCGCCGTAGGGCTGTTCAAGGTCAACGATATTTTCAACATCCTCGGGTGTAAGGGGTTCAAAATAGAGCTTGTCCGCAATGTCAAAGTCAGTAGATACTGTTTCGGGGTTGTTGTTTACAATGATTGTTTCGTATCCAAGGTTCTTCAATGCCCATACGCAATGAACGGAGCAGTAGTCAAATTCGATACCCTGACCAATTCTGATAGGACCGGAGCCAAGTACCATAATTTTCTTCTTGCCTTCCTGTGTTTCGCCTGTGGATTCGTTTTCACTGCCGTAGCAGGAGTAGTAATAAGGTGTGATTGCAGGGAACTCAGCTGCACAGGTATCAACCATCTTGTAAGCAGGCATAATTGAGTTTGCCTTACGCATTTCCTTAACAGATTTTTCATCCATGCCAACAAACTCGCCGATAACCTTGTCTGTATAGCCGTAAATTTTCGCCTTTTCAAGAATTTCGGGGGTAAGGTTGCCCTTCTTTAATTCTTCCCCAAGGTCAACAACAGCCTTAATCTTTGTTAAGAACCAGTTGTCAATCTTTGTAATCTCGTGAATTTCTTCTACTGTAATATCTCGAAGAAGTGCCTGTGCAACCACAAACAGACGCATATCGTCAATCTTCTTGAGTTCTTCATAGAGCATTTCCTTTGTAAACTCTCTGTACTGAGGCAGGTCAAGCTGGAAAATATTAAGCTCCAGAGAACGTACTGCCTTCAAAAGAGCACCCTCAAAGGTTGTTGCAATACTCATAACTTCGCCTGTAGCCTTCATCTGTGTGCCCAGCTTTCTTTCAGCTGTTACAAACTTATCAAAGGGCCACTTGGGGAACTTTGCAACAATATAGTCAATTGTAGGCTCAAAGCCTGCATATGTCTTACCTGTTACTGCGTTTTTAATTTCGTCGAGATTGTAACCCATGGCAATACGTGTAGCAACCTTTGCAATGGGATAGCCTGTAGCCTTACTTGCCAAAGCGGATGAACGAGAAAGACGGGGATTAACCTCGATAACTGCGTATTCGAAGCTGTTGGGTTCTAAAGCAAACTGAATGTTGCAACCGCCCTCAACGCCTAACTTGTTGATAATCTTAAGAGCCGCTTCTCTGAGCATGTTAAATTCCTTTGTGGCAAGTGTCTGTGCGGGAGCCACAACGATACTGTCACCTGTATGAACGCCAACAGGGTCAAGGTTTTCCATTGAGCAGATTGTGATTGCACTGCCTGTGCCGTCACGCATAGCTTCGAATTCGATTTCCTTCCAGCCTGCAATACACTTTTCAACCAAAATCTGGCCAACACGTGAAAGACGGATACCGTGAGGAGCAATCTGAGCAAATTCTTCCTCGTTTTCAGCAATACCGCCGCCTGTACCGCCCAATGTGTAAGCAGGACGAATGATTACAGGGAAGCCGATTTCCTTTGCGAAAGCCAGACCGTCTGCATAGGTTTCAACAACCTTTGACGCAATACAGGGCTGACCAATATCTTCCATGGCGTCCTTGAAGCCCTGACGGTCTTCTGCCATACGAATTGTTTCGGGTGTTGTACCCAAAAGCTTTACCCCCTGCTCCTCCAAAAAGCCTGTTTCTGCAATTTCCATTGCAAGGTTCAAGCCTGTCTGACCACCCAATGTGGGCAGAATGGAGTCGGGTTTTTCTTCTAAAATAACCTTTTTAACAGTTTCAACTGTCAAAGGCTCGATATATACTTTGTCAGCAATATCCTTATCTGTCATAATTGTGGCAGGGTTGGAGTTGATAAGTACAACCTCCATGCCTTCTTCCTTAAGGGTACGGCACGCCTGTGTACCTGCATAGTCAAACTCAGCTGCCTGTCCGATAATAATAGGACCGGAGCCAATAACCAAAACCTTTTTAATTTCGGGATTCTTAGGCATTCTCATTTCCTCCCATCAATGCAACAAATTCGTCAAAGATAAAGTCTGTCTCACCGCCGGGGGCAAACTGAACGCTTATAATGCTCTTGCCCTCGTATTTCAAGCCTTCAATTGTTCCGTCGTTAATATTCTTGTGTGAAACAGCTGCAACTGAAGAATCAATAG
>JAFUJG010000224.1 GCA_017468215.1 Clostridia bacterium
GTACTCCTGATAAAAGCCCCCCTCGCCGCCTAAGGCTGCATTAAGGTTCACATACATTGCATTGCCCGGCTCCATGCTTGCTGCCGTGCGGGCATATTCACGAGCTAAAATATTGTTGCCAAGCCTTGCATTGGCAACAGCGCTGAGGTAATACCAAAGGGCAGTTCGCTCTGTTATGGAGTTGAGGGTATTTATAGCCTCACGGAAATATCCACGCTGAATATACACCGACGCAGCCTTAAGCCGTGCGTCCGCATTGGAGGAGCTGTCATTGGTGTAGCTTGAGTAGGAGCTGCTTTTTCCCGTGCGCATGTCCATAATCTGTCGGTAGGCTTCACCAACCTCCTTAAACTTTTCCTCGGCTTTTTGGGGGTTGTCACGGTTTACATCTGGATGGTATTTCCTGCACAGAGCTCTGTATGCTTTTTTTATTTCATCGTCAGAGGCGTTTTGCGGTACGCCAAGCACCGCATAGGGGTCTCTCATTTAATCAGTCCTTTTGTGTTTGCCCTTTTGCTGCCATATACCCGAATACACTATATTACGGAGTATTTCCACATTGTCAATAAGGGGCAATTTTTCAAATTCGGCAGCGCACTGAGCTGCCATCATGTTCAGTATAATCTCACATTCACGGTCAAAATCGCTTTTTTTATACATTTCCTTCAAGGGGT
This sequence comes from Clostridia bacterium, assembly GCA_017468215.1. Lineage (GTDB taxonomy): Bacteria > Bacillota > Clostridia > UMGS1883 > UMGS1883 > RGIG1927. The sequence goes on from JAFUJG010000224.1 coordinate 675, forward strand.
TGGGGCTGTTTTTCTTTATGTCGTCAGCTATGTCATCATAAGCATCGGCTATATATATGAACTTTCCCATGTAAAACCCCATTCGGTAAAGAATATCGGTCCACAAATCATCCTCGGGGGTAAAAACCTCGCCTAAAAGCTCACCAAACAGATTGGCACATTGCTCTAAATCAGAGGTGGTTTCCGCCTGCGACAGCAGTTTTAGCCTGTTTTTTATATTGTTGCACTTGGCAGGATATTTTTGTGAAATCCTTTTGGCACGTGGCTTTAAATACCGGCTGTAAAAAAAGCTGATAATATTTTTCTCATCCTGGAAATCGTCCAGGCATTTATAGTATGCCATAAGTATGGTCATGTCAGCCACATAATCAGAATAGCCGTCTGTTATTTCGTGGTGCTTTTTACACATGTGGCATATACATCGGCAGTCTTTGTGGCAATTGGTGGTATCGTACAGCGAGTTTAAAAGCATGGCAAGGAAGGTCATATCGTAGTTTAAACACATTGCCGACAAAAACCCCTGCTTTTTAAGTGATGCACAAAGTCCGCAGTAATGAGCCTTGTATATGTCAAACTCCTTAAATTTTAATTCGCTTTTATTAACAATAACACGTCCGAACATCAGCTTTTCCTCTTGATAGCATTTCCGCAGGGGCAGTTAACTGTTACCTTGCCCTTACCCTTGGGGATGCGGAGGGTTCTTTTACATTTTGGACACATAAAAAGCCTTGCTTTGCCCTTGTTTTTAAGCTTTGCCTTTATAAAGGAAACATAGGGCAAAATTTTTGCGTTTTCGCATCTGCGCTGATAAATGTTTTTGGAAAACATTCTGTATATTGCATAGCATATGCAGACCATGCCAAGCCCCGAAAAGATTTCACTTATGGGAGAAAGCAGGTTTAAAAGAAGCGATGAAATTAAAAGTAAAATATTTAACTCATCATTGCCGTACCTACCTTGCATAAAAGCTATAAGTCTTTGCTTCATATTTGATTTGCCCCCTTACTTTACATATTACTATATTTGTAAATATTTTACCCGCTATTTACAATGTGTAAATAAATTATGAATAAGTGGAATATAATTTTTTGGTTGATTATTCCTTAAAATGAGAATATAATTGAAAAGGTAAGGATGTGACAAGATGAAAAAAAGTAAAACACAGACCTTTATGGCAAGTGTTGCTATGGTTATGTGCTCACAGATTGTAATAAAGCTGTTGGGATTTTTGTACAGAATTGTTATCACAAACGTTGACGGCTTCGGTAACGAAGGCAACGGATACTACAACTATGGCTATCAGATATACGTGCTTTTGCTGGCTATATCCTCGGTAGGTATCCCCAATGCTATTGCAAAGCTGGTCAGCGAAAAATGTGCAACCGACAATTTTAAAAGTGCATATCGTATTTTCCGCTGTGCACTTATACTTTTTGCCCTTATAGGCGGCGTGCTCAGCGTAGGCCTTTACGTTTTTGCACCCTTTATTGCAACTGTAATATGCGATACACCCAAAATTGTTCATACGCTAAGGGTTCTTTCACCTGCAATTTTGTTTGTTTCGGTATCAAGTGTTGTGCGAGGCTTTTTCCAGGGCATGAAAAACATGAAGGCTACAAGCACAAGCCAGGTTATTGAACAGCTGATAAAGTGCGTTGCAACAGTTGTAATAGTAATGTGCATGGTAGGTGCTCCTCCGGAAATTATGGCGGCAGGTGCCACGGCGGCAACCACCCTTTCAACCTTTTTGTCGCTTATCTATCTGGCAATATTCTATAAATCAAACAAGGCCGACATAAGAGAGCGTCTGGCTCAATCAAAGCCTCTTGTGCACGAAACCTTTTCAAAAATTGCAAAGTCAATCCTTTATGTTGCAGTGCCTATTTCACTTGGCTCTGTTGTTGCAAGCATAAACCGTGTGGTAGACCTTACCACGGTGGTGCAAGGGCTTAAAGCTGCATTTGCAGGCACGGCAGGGCTTGACGAGCTTACAATGGAGCTGTCGGGCATGCTCAGTAAGGGCGATGTTATAATAAATCTGCCCTTGGCGCTTAACATTGCCTTCTCCACAGTTCTGGTGCCTACGGTGGCAGGTGCAATGGCTGTCGGGGACAAGAAAACTGCTTGTGATAAGGTAAGCTTTTCGCTTCTGGTATCCATAATAATAGCATTGCCTGCAACGGTGGGGTGCATGGTTCTGGCAGATGAAATTTTCCTTTTGTTATATCCCAATGCACCGGAAGGCGGATATCTTTTTGCAATAAGTGCAATTACAATTTTCTTTTCTGCAATAACCCAGACAAATGCGGGCAGCCTGCAAGGCTTGGGCAAGGTGTTTGTGCCTGCGATAGCTCTTGTTGTGGGCGGTGTGGTGAAGCTTATTGTAAATCTTACCCTTATTCCCATTCCCGAAATTAACATTTTAGGCGCACCTATAGGCAGTGTGCTCTGCCAGGGGATAGGCTGTCTTATTACATTTAGTGTAGTTAAGAAAAACCTGCCAATGAAGCTTGGTGCAATGAAATATTTTGTAAAGCCGTTTGTATCAGCTCTTGCTATGGGTGCTGTAGTGTTTGTAATTTCGAGAACACTTACCGGGTATGTGGGTAATGCAGTCTCTACAGTTGCGGCAATCGGTGCAGGGGTTTGTGTGTATGCGGTTTTGGTTTTTGCAGTATTTAAAGTTTTTGACGACGACGAACTGAAACAGCTGCCCATGGGAAGGTCCCTTGTGAAACTCCTTCACCGTGTAAAATAAGGGTTTTTGATAAAAATTTGTGAATTGTGAAAAAAACTCTTGCAAGTGGCAATAAAGTGTGATACAATCCATTTGTTAATTTAGCAGATAAAAAATAGAAGGCGGTGTGTATAAATGAATATATTCTTAACAATACTTTATATTGCAGTAGCAGTTGCACTTACAGTTGTAGTTCTCACACAGCAGGGTAAGGACCCCAGAGAAGCTAGCGCAGTTATGGGTGGCAGCGGTTCTTTCTTTTCTAAGAACAAGAGCGCATCCAAGGAAGCTAAGCTTGAAAAGTTCACAGCTATCATTGCTGTTCTTTTCGTAGTTCTTTCCATTGTTATGTTTATTTTTGTAAAGTAATTTTGCAAATTAGTGAGGCACTTCCGTAGGGGAGTGCCTTTTTACATTGTAGAAAAATGCAAAAATTTATTTGATTGCCGTGCATACACGGCACAGCAGAGGAAATCAGTGATATGAACAGAAAAGAGAAAGTTAAAGCCTTTATAGAAAGCGATGTATACATCCCCATGACGGCAGGCGATATTATGCAGGTTCTTGCGGTGCCCAAGGAGGACAAGGATGAGCTTTTAAAAATCCTTGATGAGCTTGAAAATGAGGGCGAGGTGCTTTACACCAAAAAACGAAAATACATCTCCTGCAAGAAAAACGGCTATATCGTAACCACCTTTGCAGGAAGCGGTAAGGAATACGGCTTTGCACGCATGGAAAACGGCGAAGATTTGTTTATTCCCCCGGATGCAACACGTGGAGCCATGGATTCTGACACGGTACTGGTGTTCCCCACAGGGAAGGGGCACGGCGGCAGAGCCGGCGAGGCAGAGGTTGTCCGTATTTTAAAAAGAGGTATAACCCGCTTTGTAGGCACATATAAACAGGATAGGTATTACGGCACGGTAAAGGCTGATAACACCCGTATAGGCGGAAGGTTTACTGTTACAGAGGAGGATGCTAACGGTGCTCTGGACGGACAAAAGGTGCTTTGTGAAATCGAAAGCTATCCCACACACGACCGATATGCCGTGGCAAAGGTTATAGAGGTTTTAGGCTTCCCGGATGACTTTGGAGTGGATATTTTAAGCATAATATATAATTACGGCTTTGAGATTGAATTTCCCTCAGACGTTATCAGAGAGCTTGAGAACATTCCCGAAAGCGTGGATGAAATCGAGCCCGGCAGGCTTGACCTGACCGATAAAATTATCTTCACCATTGACGGACGGGACACAAAGGATATTGACGATGCCGTAAGCTGTGAAAAAATCGGCGATTTATGGCGTCTGGGCGTTCATATTGCAGACGTGTCAAACTATGTAAAGCCAAACTCGCCTCTTGATAAGGAGGCCATGAAGCGTGGCACAAGCGTTTACTTGGTTGACCGTGTTATCCCTATGCTTCCGCCAAAGCTTTCAAACGGCATCTGCTCACTTAACGAGGGTGTTATGCGTAATGCCATGAGCGTTTTTA
>JAFUJG010000225.1 GCA_017468215.1 Clostridia bacterium
GTTAATAACATTATTACAAAAAGCCAGCAGTATTACATAAACGCAAGAGAAGGAATTGACATTGCAGGCGATATGTATAACGTAACCGAGGAAGTAACAGAGGTGGAATATGAGAGCAGTAATACAGAGGGTTAAAGAAGCCTCCGTAACAGTAGACGGCATTGTTACAGGCAAAATCGGACAAGGGCTTCTGATTCTTTTCGGAGCCGAGAATGGCGACGGTAACGAAGATATGGAATACGTGGTAAAAAAGTGTGTTAACCTGCGTATTTTTTGCGATGAAAACGATAAGATGAATCTTTCTGTTTTGGATGTGGGCGGCGAAATCCTTGCGGTGAGCCAGTTTACCCTTCTTGCGGAGATAAAAAAGGGCAACAGACCCGGCTTTACACGTGCAATGGAGCCTTTAACGGCAGAAAAGGAATATGAAAGGTTCTGCCTTTTGTGCGAAGACGCTACCGGAAAAAAGGTGCAAAGAGGCGTTTTTGGAGCTGATATGAAGGTTTCGCTTGTAAATGACGGCCCCGTGACAATAATTGTTGACTCAAGAAACAAAATATAGCTTGAAAAATCGAAAAAACTGATATATAATACTTAATCACAGTATATAACTGAAAGGATGAAGAATATGGCACAGAATAATAACCCCAATCAGCAGAAGACTCGTGAGGAAAAGCTCCTGGAGCTTCGTGCCGCAGGCAGAGACCCCTATGAGGTTACAAAATTTGACGTTACACATTCCATGACATATATTAAAGAACATTTTGATGAGCTCGAAGGCAAAACAGTAAGAGCAGCAGGCAGACTTATGGCTAAGCGCCGTGCAGGCGGACTTATGTTTGCGGATGTTCTCGACCGTGACGAAAAAATTCAGTTCTATTTAAAGAGAGACGAAATCGGTGAGGAAGAATTCAACCGTTTTAAGCTTGAGATTGACGTTTGGGATGTTATCGGTGCAGAGGGCGTTGTTTTCAGAACAGCCGCAGGCGAAATTTCTATTAATGTAACAAGCTTTGTTCTTCTTGCAAAGAACTTGTTTATCCCTGTTAAGGGCAACGAATACGTAAAGAACGAGGTAGCTGACCACGATATCCGTTACCGTCAGAGATATATGGACTTAATTGCAAACCCCTCTGTGAGAGAAACCTTCAAAAAGAGAAGTGCAATTATCCGTGAAATCAGAAATTATCTTGACTCACGTGATTTCCTTGAGGTTGATACACCTGTGTTGAACTCTATCAGTGGCGGTGCAACTGCTCGTCCCTTCATTACACATCACAATGCTCTTGATATCGATATGTATCTTCGTATAGCGACTGAATTAAACCTTAAGAGACTTATCGTTGGCGGTTTAGAGCGTGTTTACGAAATGGGCAGACAGTTCCGTAACGAAGGTATGGACTTAACCCATAACCCTGAGTTTACAAGTATTGAAATTTATCAGGCTTATACAGACTACGAAGGCATGATGGAATTGACAGAAGGTCTTATCACACATGTTTGTGAAAAGGTTAACGGCGAAAAGAAGTTTACCTTCAACGGTACAGAAATTGACCTTACAGGCCCCTGGCAGAGAATGACAATGAAGGAAGCTGTAAAGAAGTATTCCGGAATTGACTTTGATACTATTACAACAGCAGGCGAAGCTAAGGCTGCTCTTGCATCTGTAGGCATTGAAGTAGAAGGCGAAAAGAGCATAGGCGAAATGATTGCCCTTGCATTTGAAGAAAAGGCAGAAGAACACCTTACAGGCCCCGTGTTTATCACTGAATACCCTGTTGAAATATCTCCCCTTGCAAAGAGATGCCCCAACAATAAGGCGTTTACAGAGCGTTTCGAAGTGTTTGTAATGGGTAAGGAACTGGGCAACGCATTCAGTGAACTTAACGACCCCTACGACCAGAAGGAAAGATTTGAAGAACAGGTTAAGGCTTTAGAGGCAGGCGACGAGGAAGCAGGCATGATGGACGAAGACTACATCAATGCACTCCGTTACGGTATGCCTCCCACAGGCGGCGTAGGTATTGGCATTGACCGTTTGGTTATGTTCCTTACAGACAACACCTCAATCCGTGACGTTATCTTGTTCCCCACAATGAAGCCACTCGCCGACAAATAAGCTTGCAAAGCAAGCGAAATGAGTCGTTAGCGAGCATAAAGGCATACTTGGTATGCCGTGCGAGCGGGCGAGGGCAAATACAGCGAAGCGAGAATTTTTTCCGAGCATAACAAAAAAGCACCGTATGTAATATGCGGTGCTTTTTTTGCCTTATAGGAAATTTCTCATTTCCTATAAGGCAAAAATAAATTTTGATTTTATTGCCGTGCGAGAATTTCGCCTTTGGCGAAATTCTCGCACATGGCACGACAAAGTGTTTTCTCCTCTATTTGCCATAGCTCGGGCTAACGCCAAAGAGTGTCGGAGACACTTTGTTCTTTGCTGAAAGGGATGGGACAAAAATGCCCCATAAGCGGTTGTATAATGCAGATAGTGGTGATATAATAATTGTAAAGAAATACAATTATTATATGCTCCGCAGGATTTTATGCACCGCCGAAATTTTCCTCGCACGGCCCGAAAACACTTTGTCGAACAAGGAGCTGTTTTACACTATTGATGTTCTTGACGAGGCAATATCAAAGACCAAAAAGGTGGAGTTCACCTATAACAGCTACGGCACTGACAAAAAGCTGCACCCGAACAAAGAAGGAAAATACATAATCAGCCCCTATCAGATGGTAGCAACAAACGGTCGCTATTATCTGATATGCAACTATGATAAATACGATAATATAACAAACTACAGAGTTGACCGCATAACAGACATCAGGATAATTAATGAACCCATAAAGCCTGCTAAAAAGCTTAAAGGCGGCGAAATCGACCTGCCCCATCACATGGCAGAGCATATCTATATGTTTGCAGGGGAGAGCATAAGGGCAAAATTTAAAGTGAAAACAACCCTTGTGGACCAGGTGCTTGACTGGTTTGGTGAAGATGTTGAGTTTTCGGAAGAAAATAACGAAACCTGCGTCGCTGCGGTGAAGGTTAACCGTGAAGCGTTTTTCTGCTGGGCAATGCAGTATGGTATGCATATTGAGGTGCTGGAACCTGCTGATATGAGAGCGAAAATTATTGATGCAGTAAAAACCATTGGCAAACGATACGCAAAGTGAGCTGACTATGTTGGCTTATTTTGTTAACCGAAAATTTAAAATTGGTCGGCTTGACTAAAAGTGGCAAATATAGTATAATAAAAGCAATATGAATAATTCTTCTGTAAGGGTTTGTGAATACTGATGAAAAAATGGCATAAAATTGCACTTTTGCTTGTTGTTATAATAGGCGTTCTGGTAGCAGTTAAAAGCTGTATTGACAAAAAGGAAGCCGACATAACCATGGCATATATCGGTGATGATTTTGTAGATTTCCCCGCATTTGAAATTGGGAGAGAGGCACTTGCCGCTTTGTGCGATGATATCAATAATGACGGTGAAGTATGGATTGATATGACAGAAATATCCTTCAGCGACCAGCTCGGGCAAGGTGACAGGCAGAATTCTTTTCAAAAGCTTACAAGTGCTGTAGGCATGGGCACAGCAAGGGTTTATATCCTTGAAGAAAAATACGTTATAAGTAACGTATCAAGCGGAGTATTTGCTGACCTGTCTCATTTGGGAGAGGGGTTTGTATCGCCTGACGGAAAAACAGTTGCCATAAGCGTAGAGGGCAACAAAACTGTTGAAAGCCTTGGCATAAAAGCAAGTGAGGATATGTACATTGCAGTGCGTGAAGTAAGTGAAATGGATACCGTTACAGACAAAAATATCCAAAATAAGCATACTGCAGCTATGAGTATTGCAGAATATATAATTAATAATTAGGCTACGGCTTAATATATACAAAGAAAAGAGGTTTTTATAATGGTAGAAGCAACAACAGGCGTTGCAAACGGCGGCGGTCTTGGATTTGCAGGCATGAGTGGAACATTGATTTATATCGTTGCACTTGTAGCAATGATTTATTTCCTTATGATTCGTCCCCAGAAAAAAAGAGAAAAGCAAATGAGAATGATGCTCAACGAA
>JAFUJG010000226.1 GCA_017468215.1 Clostridia bacterium
AAGGAGAAAATATATGAAACAAACATGGAAACCCGGAACAATACTTGCCCCAGTACCGCCGGTTTTGGTAAGCTGCAGTTTAAACGGTGAGGATAATTTGATAACCGCCGCATGGTGCGGAATTATAAATTCCGAGCCTGCAAAAACATATGTGTCTATCCGCCCGGAGAGATATTCTCACCATATGATTAAGGAAAGTGGCGAATTTGTAATTAATATGCCCTCAAGCCACATTATACGCTCTATTGATTACTGCGGGTGCAGGTCGGGCAAAAATACCGACAAATTTGCAGACTGCAAGCTCACCAAAGAAAAGGCATCCATAGTAAATTGTCCCATGTGTGCCGAAAGCCCCATAAGCTTAGAATGTAAGGTGACCGATGTGGTGCACTTAGGTAGCCACGATATGTTTATGGCCGATATTCTTGCCGTGAATGTTGACGAAAGATACATTGACGAAAAGGGTAAGTTTCATATTGAAAAATGCTCTCTTGCAGCTTACGCCCACGGTCAGTATTTTGCATTGGGTAAAAAGATAGGCTCCTTTGGATACAGTGTAAAGAAAAAAACACCGGACAACAAAAAGAAACGTAAATAAAAGAAGTCTCGGAAAATCCGAGACTTCTTTTATTCATTCTGTATAACGGGTCGTCGAGGGCGTCGCCACCTACATTTTTATATGCTTTCAACAAATCTGTCAAATGCAGCTTTGCCTTCGTCAGTTCTCTTGTAAACACCAGCATGCTCAAGAACGCCAACGAACACCTTACCAACCTCGTCATGAAGGATATCGATTACGTTGCCGGAGTTGATGTCGGCATAATTTGCCTTAATCATTTCTGCCCATTCGGCATGGCTTTCTGTTTCGGGAGTATTCATGGGTTTGTTGTTAACAAGGCAATCTGCAACAGCGTCGAGTTCTTCAACAAGTCGAGCAGGCAATACTGCAAGCCCCATAACCTCGATAAGACCGATGTTTTCCTTCTTAATGTGGTGATATTCTGCATGGGGGTGATATACGCCCATGGGATGTTCTTCTGTTGTGATGTTGTTACGGAGAACAAGATCCATAACATACTTACCGTCAGCCATAGAAGCTATAGGTGTAATTGTGTTATGAGGTGTGCCTTCGGTTTCTGCGAAGATAAATGCCGCTTCGTCTGTGTATCCTCTCCAAGCGGAAAGAATTTTAGCAGACAGTTCACAAATCTTAGCTGTGTCGCTACTCTTAAGGCGGATAACGCTCATGGGCCAGTTAAGACGGCTTACTTCAATATCTTCGTAACCTGCGATAGTGTAGAACTTTTCGCTTTCAGCCTTATGCATTGCAAAAGTGTGGTTACCGCCCTGGAAATGCTCATGTGTAAGGATAGAACCGCCAACAATGGGAAGGTCAGCGTTGGAACCAACTATGTAGTGGTTAAAGCGTGTGATAAAGTCTAAAAGCTTACCGAAGACCTTATCGTCGATAACCATGGGAACGTGCTTGGAGTTAAATACGATACAGTGCTCGTTGTAGTAAACATAGGGAGAGTACTGGAAGCACCATTCCTGACCTATAATATCGATGGGAATAATTCTGTGGTTTGCTCTTGCAGGATGGTTAACTCGGCCCGCATAGCCTTCGTTTTCCACGCAAAGCTGACATGCAGGATAGCTAACAGATGCCTGGAGTTTTGCCGCTGCAATAGCCTTGGGGTCCTTTTCTGGCTTGGAACGGTTAATTGTGATTTCAATTTCGCCGTAGGGAGAAGTAACTTCCCACTTAACATCCTTCTTTATTCTGCCACGACGGATATAGTTGTTATCGCAGGAAAGCTTATAAAAGTAGTCTGTAGCGTCCTTACTGCTCTTTTCATAAAGAGCGTTGAACTTGTCAATAACTGTAGAAGGATAAGGAGTTAAAATATCCATAACCTCTGTGTCGAAAAGGTCACAGTAAACAACGCTGTCGTTTTCGATAAGACCCTTTTCTACAGCGAAATCAAGGATATTCTTCAAAATTTCATCGATTTCTTCAACAGCTTCGCAAACTGCACCTGTGGGCTCGTAAGCATCTAAGCCCAGCTTTTCAAGAAGACGGTTAATAACGTACATCTTGTCTGTTTCTTTAATGAGATTTGTCATTAAACCGTAGGAAACAAGCTTGTCAATGTTTTTGTAAATCATGTTCAACCACCCTTTGTATAATATTCTAACACTAGTACTTATATGATAGCAAAAAATGGCGAAAAATACAAGTGTATTTTTCGCCATTTGTTGTTTAAAAGTATTTAAGATTCCATGCCCATTCTTTCATATAAATAATTTCAACTATAAGCACTGCTATAAGTACAATATCCAACACAATGCCAATCTTTCCTGTTGGTTTTTTATGTTTTATTGTATCTACCCAAGTTGCTATATACAATGCTATAATTATCATTAAAAATATATGCGTTATATAAAGAAGCACCAGTAAGTATGCAGGAGATATGGACAAAGTTCTGAAAAAGCTATATAACGGTGTGCCCATAAAAATCGTCATCAGTCCGAAGAAAACTGCTGGAAGATGAATAATATCAAAGACCGCAAGCAAGCTTCGTGCTGTATATCTTAATTTCATAATTTATCCCTCACTATAAAAACAATCGGTTTTCCATTTCAAAACATTTGTATCAATGTAATTCCATATTTCCCTATAGTCTTCTTCTCCTCGGATAATATGGTCATGAAAGGAACGTTGAAATATATCGCTTTTAAATTTATTTGTAACATAAGATTTCATCTGTCCTACAATGCTTTGTAGGGGCGGGTTTCCATGCCCGCCCGTTAGTGAAATAATTATATGCACATGGTTAGGCATAATAATATATTTGTCAATCTTAACCCCAATATAGTTCACATCAATAAATTCTAAACTGTTTTTTACACATTCGCCTATCGGGGTTAATTCATTTTTCGGGAGGGCACAGAGGTCCTCCCCTACGATGATGTTTGACAATATCTTTCTTCTGTTCTGTGTGCATATGGTCACAAAATATGCACCCGGTGCACTATAATCAAAATCTTTTAATCTTGTAGGTTTCCGCTTTGGCAAATTCGTCATAAATTAAGAAAGTCTTTACGATATTTAACATCAAAAGCTTCAGCAAGCTCTACCATTTCTTCGTCCTTAATTGTATTTATTCTGGGCAGATGAGCTGTGAGCATGTAAATCTGTGCAGCCTTTTCAACAGTTTCAATAAGACCAAAGGTTTCGTCCATGTTTTTGCCTGCACCGTAAATTCCGTGCATGCCCCATACAACAAGCCTGAATTCCTTCATTTTTTCAGCTGTTGCTTCGCCAATTGTGTTATTGCCGCAAAGCATCCAGGGGAGCACGCCTACGCCGTCGGGGAACACAACAATGCACTCGGTGCACATTTCCCAAAGGGTATGGGTAAACTTCTTTTCGTCAAGAGGGTGAACATAATTCATAGCCAAGGTGTTTGTGGGGTGAGAGTGGATAACAACCCTGTTTTCACTGTCGACAGAAAGGCGTGCCATGTGGCTCATAAGGTGAGCCGGAAGCTCGCTTGTAAACCTGCCGCCGTCCTTGTAGCCCCACAAAAGCTCTGCTGTTGTTCCATCCTCAGCAATACGGATAATGCCAAGGTTTGTTTCGGGGTCATCCTTTACGTTTTTGAAATACTTGCCTGTGCCTGTTACGATAAAGATTTTGCCGATTAAGCTTTGTGCCTCAAAGCCTGTGGGAATTGTGCGGATAACTTTATTAAGGTCAAGGTATTCGGCAACCTGGTCATTTTCAAGCATGTAGCTGATATTGCCGCCGTTTCGCTCGTCCCAGCCAAGGCGATACATGTTAGCTGTTGTGTCCATCATTTCCTTAACAAAGGGTGCTGTTAAAATATCTTTCATTTTCTGTTCACCAAAACTTCCTTTTCGTAATTAATAACTTCGTCATAGTAGTTGTCTGCTACGCCTTCACGCTTTAAAAATTCTCTCCAAACATCGCCGAAGGGCGCAGTTTTTAATTCCTCGGACAAATACATAAGATATGTAAAATCGTTGTTTTCCTGGATAGTCTTCATATCGGAGGGCTCTAAAAGTGCATACAGAAGCGCCTTCTGCACACTTCTCACCCCTGTTATCCAGGCAGAAATTCTGTTAATGGAAGCATCAAAGTAGTCTGTAGAAATAAATACCCTGTCCAAACCGTCACAACGAACAATTTCCTTTGCAATTTCCTTTGTTTCATCATCAAAGAGCACCACATGGTCACTGTCCCATCTTACAGGGCGGGTAACGTGTAGAGCTATTTTTTCGTTAAAGAGCAACAAGGAGGATATTTTGTCGGAAACCATTTCTGTGGGGTGATAGTGACCGTTATCCATCAAGGGGGTTATGCCCTTGCTCTGTGCGTATGATAAGCAAAATTCGCTGGAGCCTACGGTGTAGGACTCAAGACCAATACCGAACACCTTGCTCTCAACGGTTATGTAAACCAAGTTCTTATCGTAAGGTGTGGCAAGGATTTCATCAAGGCTCTGCTTGAAACGTGCTCTGGGAGAAATCCTGTCGGCAGGAATATCCTTATACCCGTCGGGAATCCAGATGTTCATAACACAGGGCTGACCTGTTTCCTTTGCAAAATATTCGGCAATTTTTACGCACTGTATGCCGTGGCGTACCCAATACGCCCTTGTTTCTTCATCGGGGGATGAAAGTGTCAGATTATCCTTAACCATGGGATGAGCAAAGAAGGTGGGGTTAAAATCAAGTCCCCAGCCGTGCTTTTTTGCAAAGTTGACCCAAGGCTCAAAATCACAGGGCTCAATTGCGTCTCTACCCTTGTCCTCAGCACCTATTGCATAGCTTGCGTGTAAATTGAGCTTTTTCTTGCCGG